>CALIHW010000204.1 GCA_938020525.1 uncultured Granulosicoccaceae bacterium
GCCATTACGTTAGTGTGTACCCAGAGGTGCCAGGTCGCATCGATGCAGCGGTAGATTATTTGGCTCAACAGGGTGTGACTAATATTGGCATCGTGGCACATAGTCAGGGTGCGACCATGGCCTGTTACTATCTGGCGCGCCATTCGCATGATGTTACAGCGCTTGTTGCTGTAGGCATGAGTGCCCAGCACAGTGATCCCGAGATCAACAGTTCTGAAACACTAAAAAGAATTAAAATTCCGGTGTTGGATCTCTACGGTAGTAAAGATTTTGCAGCCGTTTTGCAATCTGCAGAAGTGCGTGCTCAAGCCGGTGCACATAACCCGCAATACGAACAGAAGGTTATCGAGGGTGCCTATCACTTTTTTGATCTCAGGCAGAATGAGTTACTAAGTGAAGTTGGCCAGTGGCTCGACCAATACAAAAGCAGGTGAGTTATCGTGCAATGCTGTAAGAAAAATGTGATTAGAGATGAGAAATAATAAAGGGCACCTATAGGTGCCCTTTATTGCATAAGCTTTAATCGGAGCGAGACTAAACGAACTTAATTCCGTTACTCTCCAATGGAAGCTTGTTCAGCCGTTTGCCGGTAGCTGCATAAATTGCGTTAGCCAGAGCCGGGCCAGAGGGTGGTGTGGCTGGTTCACCAACACCGGTTGGTGCGACAGTAGAAGGCACAATATGTACGGCAATTTCTGGCATATCGGTGATACGCAGCGGCTTGTACTGCGGGAAGTTTTGCTGATCGACAACACCGTCAGTGAGTGTGATTTCGTTACGCATAATTGCACCAAGTCCGTAGCCGATACCACCTTCCATCTGTGCTCGTACAATATCCGGATTCACGGCAACACCACAGTCTACTGCGCAGGTGATCTTTTCTATCGAGATTTTCCCGTCACTATTAACTGATACGTCTGCGACTTCAGCAACAAAGGTATCAAAGGATTTATGCACAGCAATTCCCCGACCCTTACCTTTGCCCACATTCGAACCCCAGCCGGATTTTTCTGCAGCCAGTTTAAGCACTGCGGCCATGCGTAGTTGATCGGCATTGCTGGAATCATCAAGATGTGCGAGTCGGAAATCGAGTGGATCGACACCGGCAGCTTCAGCGGCCATATCCATCAACACTTCCATTGTGTATGCCGTGTGGGTGTGACCAACCGAGCGCCACCAAAGTACACTCATGGGTGATTCAAAGTCAGTCAACCCAACAGACATGTTGGAGATGTTATATGGCGTGTCAACAATGCCTTCAATAGAAAAGTGATCGACACCATTGTGGACCAGCATCTGTTCAAGAGCCGTGCCTTTGGCTATTGACTGCGCAGCAGTGCGATGTGCCCAGCTGGAGATTTTTCCGTCATCACCAATACCGATCTTTGCCCGATGCGCTGCCTGCGGTCGATAGTAACCTCCGGCCAGATCATCTTCGCGTGTCCAGACCAGTTTAACTGCTTTTTGCTTACCCATTAAGAGGTAAGCCAGGGCAGCTTCTACGTGATAGTCGGATGTCGGGTTGGCACGCCGACCGAAAGACCCGCCTGCATAATAAGTTACCAGATCAATTTTCTCCGGTGGCAATTCCAGTACAGCAGAGAGGGTAGGGTGGGTAATCATGTGAAACTGTGTGCCGTCGTGTATACGGACACCGCCGTCTTCCGTGGGTTCTATCACACAGTTCAATGGTTCCATCGGTGAGTGTGCAAGCAGCGGAAACATAAAGTCTGCTTCAACAGTTTTACCGCTAATGTCGGCCTCACCTTTGCCTGAGGCATCGTAAACCGGATCTGCGTCGAGCATAGCCATATACTCAGCTTCACGTTGGTCCGAGCCACGGGTGTCAGCATTGCTATCATCCCACTGAGCTTTTATCATTCTGCGTGCTTTAATAGATGCCCACGTGTTCTCTGCAAAGACTGCAACACCCGCATTGTTTGGCAGTGCCTTTGCATCGACAAAGCCTTTTACATCTTGAGCTGCGGCAGCATCAAAACTCTTTAACGTACCGCCAAAGCGCGGTGAGCGCAGGATGGTGACGTAAAGCATATTAGGTACTTTAACGTCCATCGCAAATGTAGCGCTACCCGTAGTTTTCGCCATACTGTCTTTGCGTGGCAGGTTCTCATTGCCGATGAGCTTGTAGTCAGATGCATCTTTTAAGACCGGGTTTGCCAGTGGTTCGAGCTTTGCCGCGACGGCAGCCAGCTCACCGATACCTGCGGTTTTGTTGCCGGCCTTTAAAATACCGTCTTCAATGCTGATATCTTCAGGAGAAACATCCCATACCTCAGCGGCAGCGCGAACTAACATGTCACGTGCACCAGCACCTGCCATGCGATATTGTTCCCACGAGTTTGCGATAGCGGTTGAGCCGCCGGTTCCCTGGCCGCCGAAGGCGAGATTCTTATACAGCTCATAATCTGACGGTGCGAAGCTGACAGAGATTTGATCCCACGCCACATCCATCTCTTCTGCTATTAATGTAGTTAATCCAGTGCTGGTGCCTTGTCCCATTTCAAAGTGTTTGACGATAGCTTCCACTGTACCGTCGTCAGATACTTTTACAAACGCATTGAGATCGGCTGTGTCGTGTTGATCAGCGACAGCCAAAACACCAGCTGTATTGAACCCGACGATAAATGAAGCACCCACTGCACCGGTTGTTTTTAGAAAACTGCGTCGACTAATTTGTATGCTCATTGATCAGGCCTCCAGTTTTTCAGATGCAAGATGAATGGCAGCGCGAATCCGCTGATAGGTAGCGCAGCGGCATGCATTGCCAGACATGTAAGCATCTATTTCAGAGTCAGTTGGTTTTGAGTTTTCAGACAATAACCCCACCGCTGACATAATTTGCCCGGACTGGCAGTAACCACACTGCACAACGTCCAGTTCCTGCCAGGCAGCCTGTACCGCTGTAGCTTCGTCTGTGGCAATAGATTCGATCGTGGTGATCTCCTGGCCTGCTACCGCAGCTATTGGCGTTACGCAGGAGCGCTGCGGTTTGCCATTGACATGTACCGTACAAGAACCGCACGACGCGACCCCACAGCCGAATTTGGTTCCAGTCAGGTCTAGTTCATCCCTGAGTACCCAAAGTAGTGGCGTATCGTCGTCTGCATCGATGGTGCGGTCTTCGCCGTTGACTTTCATGGTAATTGGCATTGATTTCCCCCGTTTTCCTGCGTGAAGTGAAAAGTCGACTATCCAGAAAAAACTATTGCTGCACTAATTAGTTAGATCATCATAATAGTTTCAAAAAGTGTTTCTAATTACAAGTAAATACTCGTCTTTACCCATGGAAGAACAAACTATTAATACTGTGTATGGGACCAATCTCTAACCGGTACTGGAACGACTATCCGAAGTAGAAACGTCAAATGCGAGTTGCGTTCGTTTATTCCTGCTCCCAAATTGGTGGCGCACCAATTTGTTCCAGCAGAAAATCAATAAACACACGCACCTTC
>CALIHW010000205.1 GCA_938020525.1 uncultured Granulosicoccaceae bacterium
CCAGTAAGGTGCGGAAATCATCAAGGCGCGGAACAAAAGTGTTCCAATATGACGCCGGATATATGGGAGCAGACCATTTTCTTTATTCAGGGCTTGCAACAACGGGAGCGTCCATATAGGGATAAGCTTGCGCATCCACCAATGTGTAGCACGTCGGATTCGTAATTACCAATATTTGTAGCGGTCGTTATAGCAGTTTGGTGGATGCGCAAGCATATCCCCCCTAACGCAAATATGGCAGCATTACCACGCGCATTCAGACAAACAGTTTCGTGTCTTTTCTGTAGCAACAGTTCAGTTATGGTGCGGCACGTTCTATCAATTGAGTCGTTACCCTTACTGGTTTAAAGAACTCTTTAAGCCATTGCAATGCAAGCTCTGGCTCAGCCTTGCCACACATAAATATATCAAACGCAATGTAGTCAAGTTCTGGCCAGCTGTGCACGCTAATGTGTGACTCAGCCAGTAGTGCAACACCCGTAATACCGCCATTGGATGCAAAGCTGTGTAACTTAACATTGAGTACAGTAGCGCCCGCGTGTGTTGCTGCCGAGCGCATTGCGTACTCAATTTTTTCTCTATCTGTCTGATACGCAGCACCGGAGAAGTCAGCGATTAGATGTTTGCCGATGATGTTGTTTTTACCCACTAACTAACCTGCGAACTCTATGCTGTGTGTGATTCGTCCATCATAGCGCTGTTGTGTCGTCGAATGTTGAGTGATCGGTAGTCTTAAGATTCTAACGAAAACCAAGTCCGGCACGGAAGCGTAATTTTGCCTCCACATCTACGTTGTCTGGTGGATTGGTGCCACTGATTGTTATTAAAACCGTCGGGCCGCCCGGTGCTTCAATTAAGTCCCTGATGTCCTGTTCATCATTTACGTTCATGATGAGTCTTGTAGCGTTGGATGCAATTTGTGGATCGTTCATAGGCAGGTCTGCGATTTGGACAGTTTGTTCCACGCCATCGATGGTCGCCCGTAAGGCGAGACTAAGTCCTGATACAAACTCAAAGGAATCCAGGTTGCCATCTTCGAGCGGATCACTCGCAGCATCGTTTGATGATGGTGCGATGTCGAATACAATGTCTCTAACCTTCACACTAGTGATGAAGTCAAAGTCCCCTTCGCGGTAGGCTTCCTGTTCGGCCAGATCAATCGGAATTCCGATAGGTGGTAACGTTACCTGCCCGATGCTAAATGGTAACCCGGGAATGGTAAAAGGCTCTGTTTGTTCGAATGATCGGGTTCCTACTGTCGTATCGCTGCAAGCAACCATCGTTGCACATAGTGTCAGCGCGGTAGCTGAGCGCATTAGCGTGTTTATGAGATTTTTCGATATCAAAAGATGTACTCCGAGGCAGGTTTGAATAATAGATTAGAGGCACATTACCTGCCATTGCCATTGCCACGGCCGTTGCATTGCTCCCAGGTGAACAATGATCCACAAGTGATGGAACACCGCGTACGCTATTGTTTTCGCAGATGTATCGGGCAATGTTAAAAACTGTGCCCGTTTATAGGGTGTTGGTTTTAGGCGGTCGTTTGGAAAGTTCGATAGCACAGCTCGAACTCATAGCCGCCACAGCTGATTTGACTACTAATTATTATCAATAATAGTTACTGTTGTGAGGGCGTTTGAAATTACCGCATCCGCAGAGCTGTTGATCAGCACAATTGAGAACGTTTCCGGGCCTTCAATGAGATCATCTGGAAGCAGGCTAACATCAATCTGCTTGGCAGTGATGTCACCGTCTATCCAAACCAGAGTACCGTCTGAAGCGGTGAAGTCCTCTTCTGCCGAGGCCGTACCCGCAGTAATAACATAGTCGATGCTGACCTCGCCGCTTGAATCTCCGACTCGCGAAACATAGGCTGAAACAATACTGTCTTCTGGGCCGGAAACTGAGTCCTGCGCCATTTCAACTGTAGCCGGTATTAACGCCTGAGTTCGTTCATCCACAGCGGCACCCGAGGTGGTAATACATTCAACGGGATTTGATTCTGAACGATTGTTGCTCGCGTCAACTGCAACGATGGTGTAGCAATACTCGGTACCACTTGCCACCGTGATATCGTTAAGCTCCAGTCCGGTGACTTCACGAACCAGTATGCCATCTTCACTGGTCCGGGTGATTTCAAATCGTGTGAGATCCGAGATGTCGTTATGACGCCAGAAAACTTGTATGCTCTCAGTGTTGCCGTTGAGCGTAGCGGAAGAGGGTACAGCTGGTGGTGTTGTATCGATACTGGATAAGGTTCTACCGCTGGTTTGTACAGACGGTATAGAACGGTTGCCTGATTCGTCTACAGTCACTACTGTGTAGATATAATCCGTATCAGGTTCAACAAGTGAGTCTCTGTAGAGAGGGAATGGGGTGTGATCCAGGAGAGTGTCATCGCGGAAGACTTCGTATGTTGCAACCCCAATATCATCCGTGGCGGTGGTCCATGCCAGAACAATGGCTTCGTCTATCGTAGTGTTTGTGTCACTTTCGCTATTTAGATCTGTAATGCTGCTTCCGAGTGCGCGCAGATTTTGCGGTTGCGTGGGCGGTGTGATATCCACTTCCCCGAAGGTTGTGTTAAGCCGAACGCGATCAACTGCCGTTGCTTGTAAATTAGTATTTGGATCATTAACAACAATAGTTGCACGATTATCTTTGATGATTACCGGGTTCTCGTTTAGGAAACGATCAATACCAATGTCTGTAGCTTCGTACTCGGCGGTTGAAAGAACTACATCCTCAAGACCATAAACCTGCAGTACATCTGATACGATTGCCTGTACGTTGATATCGATCGCGCTGATGATTTCTCTTGCAGCAAAGTTTTCAATCCCTGCACCACTTGCAAATATCGAGTCGATATTTTGTCCCTGATCTGCAAACCAGGTGCGTGCTACGAGGTCGGTGTAGCTATGAATGTTTTGACGGTTGTTACTTGAATCTGACAGGTAGGCGAAACTGTAAATGTAGTTACCGTTACCGAGATCTGCGCGCATCAGGTAGCGATCTCCGGATTGTGTGCCGGGCAGTTGGAATCGCCCGGATTCATCGACCGGTGCCTCGCTTATCATCCCGTCAGGTGATTTGAAGGTGACCAGTGGCTCGGCGATACCTTTTGGGGTGGACACGGTACCTGCGAACACCGGCAGGGCAACATTGGAGATATTGCCGATTTCGTTTTCATTGCCACTACCACTACCACCGCCGCATGCGGTTACAATCCCCACCGATGCAAGCAGCACTGCTGTACCGCTGATTAGGCGGATTGAGGACGATAGCTTCATCGTGATCAGAGAATTCAACTTCACTTACAGTACCGGTTGGATTGGTGGATTAAAGGTGCACGCTAATGTACCTGAAACCAGCGAAAATCCCAGCAGTATTTACGATAATCAACATATCTTTACTTTGAGCTGTTACTTTCATGCATCACTGTTGCTACACCGGCGACACATAAGAGCATGCCACCGAGTGACAGGGGTGACAGCGCCTCCCCGAACAGCACAAAGGCTTCCAGAGCGGTCAACGGTGGCACCAGATAGAATAGGCTTGCCACATTGCTCACCTCGGATGAGCGGATCATCAACATCAGCAGCAAAATTGCACCGATTGACAGAACCAGTACGAGCCAGCCGGTGGCAAATACAAATTCAACGTTCCAGTTAATTTCAAATGATTCTAATAGCATCGCGGCTGGTAACAGCGCGAGAGCAGCCCCGATGTATTGAATCAACACACCGGGGAGCAATTGGATACTTGTGATCATACGTTTCTGATAGATAGTCCCAGCGGAAATACCGAGCAGAGAGACCGTACAGAGTAACAAGCCAGTGGTGTCAAGAGTCTCGGAAGAAGTGCGTTCAGTGATAATAATTGCAAACCCCAACAGGCCAACGAGCAATCCGGCGATTTTCTGTACTCCTGCTTTTTCATTGAGGAATATTACCGCCAGGCAGAGTGTCAGTAGTGGTTGTAGCCCAACGATAAGAGCGCTAATTCCGGCACCCGTACCGAGAGATATTGCGCAAAACACCCCGCCGAGATACACCGCATGAACGAGCACGCCTACAATTGCCGAGTGCAGGTAATCGGAAATTCTGTCAGGCCATTTGCTCTGTAGCTTGTATATGAAAGGGGCAAGTACAATTGATGCGAGCGTAAAACGTATAATCAGAAAAGTTAGTGGTGGTGCATGTTGTGTGACTATCTTTGAGCCGATGAAGCCTGTGCTCCACAGAAATACAAACAAGCCCGGCAGCAATAATGTGGTGGCTACGCGACTAGACAAAATGGATTGGCGTAGCATCAGGAGATGTTTATAGTTGAGATATACAATCGATGAGAACAAAACGGTGAGTATGGAAATACTACTACCTTTCAACACAGCGCATTGCTTTATTGATGGACTCTGGCAGCCATCGATCAGGGGTAACGTCATACAGTTGCGCAACCCGTCTGATGGTACCGTGCTATGCGAGATTGCAGCCGGCGACGAAAAGGACATCAATGCCGCTGTAAACGCTGCTACTACTGCATTGGACCGGGCGGGGAAGGAAGGATCTGGCGGAGCAAGATGGGGAAGCTACACAGCGCTTGAAAGAGGACGTGTACTATCCAGAATGGGGCAGTTGGTTACGCAGAATATTGAATTACTAGCCGAGCTTGAAGCAACCGATGTCGGCAAACCACTTACCCAGGCGAGGGCAGATGTAGTTGCACTGGCGCGCTACCTTGAATTCTACGCCGGTGCTGCAGATAAAGTTCATGGTGAAACTCTCCCCTATCTTGATGGATATACCGTATATACCTTGCGTGAAGCCCACGGGGTCACCGGCCATATTATCCCTTGGAATTATCCGATGCAGATTATTGGCAGATCGGTAGGAGCCGCGTTGACCATGGGCAATGCCTGCGTTTTAAAGCCTGCTGAAGACGCCTGCCTGACCGCGTTGATGTTTGCAGAGATTGCCAGGCAGGCAGGGTTGCCTGCAGGTGCACTGAACGTTGTCCCTGGTACCGGGGAGGTGGCGGGTTCAGCATTGGCATCTCATGTTGGAGTGCACCACTTATCATTCACCGGTTCGGTGGAAGTTGGTGAAAAAATTCAATCGCAGGCTGCGGGAAATGTTGTGCCAGTTACTCTGGAGCTTGGAGGAAAATCACCACAAATAGTTTTTGAAGACGCAGTACTTGATGAAGCACTGCCATTCCTTGTTAATGCCGGTATACAGAATGCAGGTCAAACGTGTTCTGCCTCATCAAGAATTCTTGTTCAGCGTAGTATCTATGATGACGTATTGAATGCAATGGCAGAAAAATACCGGGCGTTGCGTGTGGGGCCTGCTATCGCTGACTACGATTTGGGGCCGCTGATTTCAGGTATGCAAAAGCAACGTGTTGAATCATACTTTGCGCAGGATAAACAACTACAGTTGATCGCTAGTGGTGTCATAGTTGACGAAGCCCATACTGGTGGTAACTACGTCGCACCCAGGTTGTATGCCTGTAACGATGAGCACCACTTATTGGCACAGCAGGAAATATTCGGTCCGGTACAAGTAGTGATACCTTTTCAAACAGAAGAGCAGGCTATAGCAATTGCCAACGGTACCGAGTTCGGTCTTGTTGCATCTGTCTGGACCGCCAATGGTGCCAGGCAAATGAGAATGGCAAAGCGTCTGCGTGCAGGTCAGGTTTTTATCAACAACTATGGAGCGGGTGGTGGTGTTGAGCTACCGTTTGGTGGTGTGGGTAAATCCGGTCATGGACGTGAGAAGGGTTTTGAGGCTCTCTATGGTTTTTCAACATTAAAGACTGTTGCCGCCAGACACGGTTGAGAAGAAACTGGGCTAGTGGCATTAACTGTAAAAAGGTATTGAACGTATTAAAACGGGATCTAAAAATCTGATTACTGATGTTAGCGGGTTGTATGTCGGTAATGCAGAGAACGAAACACTTAAAAGTGGCACGACAGTTTTATATGCGGACAAGCCGTTTAACGCGTCTGTTGACGTTCGTGGTGGTGCGCCCGGTACACGTGAAACCGAACTTCTTTCACCGGATAAACTGGTTAGTGCGATAGATGCAATTGTACTTTCTGGCGGATCTGCATTTGGTCTGGATGCAGCTGGTGGTGTAATGGACGAGTTACGTCAACAAGGACGTGGCTTTGCAGTAGGTGATGTGCGTGTGCCAATTGTATCTGCCGCCATAATTTTTGATTTGCTAAATGGTGGAAATAAGCAGTGGCGTACTAACCCTTATCCTGACCTTGGCAGGTTTGCTTTGCAGAACAGCGCTGTTGATTTTGATCTTGGCTCCTGTGGCGCGGGAATCGGGGCGACTACAGCGAATCTAAAAGGTGGTCTGGGCTCTGCATCGATCATCATGCCTAATGGTTGTACCGTCGGTGCGCTTGTGGTTGTCAATGCAAGAGGCTCTGTTGTTACCGGTGAGCGTGGGCAATTTTGGGCGGCACCGTTTGAAGTTGGCAATGAGTTTGGCGGTCAAGGCGTCTGCACTGAGCTTGCAAATACTGACCATTCAAATACAGACCCGGCAGATTTGCCAGGTGAATCAGCAGGTGCTAACACCACCATTGCAATCGTCGCTACTGATGCGGCACTTAACACCAGTCAGCTTAAACGACTTGCTACTGCGAGTCATGATGGACTGGCACGTGCAATTGTGCCGGCCCATACATTATTCGATGGTGATTTGGTTTATACGGTTAGTACTGAAGTTAAAGGATCAGTAGATCCTGCAACTGAAGCGGCACTGGGACATGCCGCATCCATCTGTCTGTCCAGAGCAATCGCACGGGGTGTTTTTTGCGCCAGTGCTGCTGCTAAAGATACGCTGCCGTGCTGGCAGGACAAATACGGCTGACATCTGATCTTATAGTCAGGTGCACTGGTCATCGGCTAAGGTCAATTGATATGGTCATTGGCTTAGGAATAATTAGTGATCCGTCTCACGTAATTCCTCCTGGTCCATAACCATGTGAGTCACATTGGACTCAGTTGCTCAAGGTTGTATCTCATCTGCCGTTAACGCTCGGGTAAACGAATTATTCCCCGATGAAAGACATGCGTTTAGCTCAGTGCTGTGCGTGTCGCAACTTGCGGTAGAGACAGCAATGAAACTTAGAATAAGCGCAGCAATGGTCACACTGGCACTTCTTTCTGCCTGTGGCGGCGGTGGCGGTGAAGGTACAGGTACGGTTGATGGGACGCCTGTTACAAACCCAATCGTAGACGATCGCAACAATAACCCTACGCCTATAATTGCAGAAGACCGAACACGACCTGCCGGTGGTGCGTTCTCATCGGATGATACAGAATTGAAGTCAAACGGCGCTGATCCGTTTTCTGATACAGGCGCTCAGCGAGTCGAGTCAACTCGTGTTGTTAGCTGGCCGGGTTTGCGGTATGGAGACTTCCTGGTCAGTAATAACCCATGGAATGCCAGCGCTGCAAATTACCCTTTATGGTTTCAGGATATCAGTCTTTATAACACCGGCAGCGGCTGGGGTGTGAAGTTTGATTGGGACTGGGGTGCGGCAAATGATACTAACGGCAGCCAGTTTAATACCAAGTCTTATCCTGAAGTTATCTACGGCGTTAAATCAGCTGGAGAAATTTCCGGTTCATTTGCAGAGACTGGCCTGCCAGTTGAGATTTTTGATTCACCTGTATTCACTATAGATTACAACTTCAGCTATGAAGGTAGACGTTCGGAATCTCCGACTGCCGGTGGTACAGATTCAGAGTTCAACGTTGCTATAGAATCTTTCTACCATGACTCGTGCAATATCGTGCGAAATGGTGGTGCTGACGATAACCAGGTTTTCGAGGCAATGGTCTGGTTGAAGCTTGATGAACGCAATCCTTCTGGTGGCGCGGCGGTGGGTGAGTACACAACCAGCGATGGTCGTACTTATGATGTCTATACCAAGCTGCCGAGCAATCCGGCTTATATCGCTTTCGTATCCCGGGAACAGAGTTCGGATGGTGATGTATTAAACGGTACTGTTCTGTACTCCGAGCTGCTTAATCACGCACAGGATAATGCGGCACAATATGGTATCTATCCTTTGAAGAGTACTGATTGTCTGGCTAATATATTGATGGGTACAGAGATTTGGCACGGTGCAGGAACGTTCAACCTGAACAATTATCAGATCCATCGTTCATACTGATCGGTTTCTGAATTTTCAGATATGTTGTAAAAAGCCGCACAGAAGTGCGGCTTTTTTTTCGTTTATAGAACCCGAATGTATTTAGAGCCAGAGTGCTGAGCAGTCAGTTACTGCGGACCGGTAAATCCAACCGCCTCGAGAGAAGTGACGAATCTTTCGATCTGATCCAGCTGACAACCTGCAACATTGATACGACCATCGCCTGCAAGATAGACGGCGTGATCTTCAATCAGTGAGTTAACCTGCACAGGGCTCAGCGGCAATAGTGAAAACATGCCCTTTTGACGGGTTACGAATTCCAGTACTTCAAACCGTTCAGCTATTGACTGGCGCAGTGATTTGACGCGTTCGGTCATTGTCTTGAGTTCATCGTGCCACTGTTTTTTTAAAGTGCTGTCCTGCAAAATTAGTCTTACTACCGCAGCTCCGTGATCGGGTGGCATTGAATATATTTTGCGCGCTATTTGACCAAAAACCGCCTGCGCTCTGGTGGCGGTGCTTTTTTCATGGGATGTCATGTAAACCGCACCAGTTCGATCGCGATAGAGACCGAAATTCTTGGAGCAGCTCGCAGCGACAAGAACCTCTTCACACTGTGTGGTTATAAGCCGTGTAGCTGCGAGATCATCTTCAAGCCCGTCACCCAGTCCATGGTAGGCGAGATCGACGATAGGGATGATATTTTTCTCTACCAGCAACGAGACCAGCTGTTGCCATTGTTCCGGTGTCAGGTCTGCACCGGTAGGGTTGTGGCAACAGCCGTGCAAAATAATTGCGTCACCAGCTTTGGCATTGTCTATTGCTTCTAGTGAGCTGTCGAACATGATCTGCTGGGTGTCTTTATCGAAGTAGTCAAAAGTGGCTGTTTTAACACCAGCAGATTCAGTTAAAGGAAGATGATTAGGCCAGGTGGGTGTGCCAATCCATAGTGTGCCCTGAGGGTGCGCAATATTATAAATTTCAGCGGCTAGCCTTAAAGCACCGCTACCCCCTGGTGTCTGTGCGCCGAGTGCAATGGTTGCATCGTTAAACAATAGAGTACCAAGTTGTTCGACAAACTCGTTATCACCAGTTAAGCCAAGGTAACTTTTACTTTGTTGTTCCTGTTGTAGTTTATTCTCTGCTGCTTTTACTGCCGCTAATACAGGCGTGTTGCCATGGTCATCACGGTATACACCGACACCGAGATCTATTTTATCAGGTCTGGTATCTGCACGATATTTGCCGATCAGTTGCAGGAGTGGATCGGGTTGTGGCTCTGGAAGATTGAACTGTGCCATTCATAGTCCTCAGATAACGGTTTTTAGCAGTTCTTTAGCCCGGTTTATTCGTGAAATGGCGAGCATAGCGCGCAGAGCATTGGTTTCACAGGGTATTTTCTTCTCGCATTCCATGTTTTCATTTACTTGACTTACTGATATTTACAAGAGAAAAAATTCACTGTGGAATCAAGGATCAAGCGGGATGCCGTCATCTTCATGAATAAACCGGGTTAGATTATAGGTGAATTGAACAGGCGAGGTGTAAGCATCGGATATCAGGCCAGTTTTGGCTCGATCTTGGTGGCTGTTAGTCTCCCTAATTCGCGCCACGTATACCAGTGGGAGACTATGGCGCTACAGATTACTACTGAGATGATAGTGATAAATAACCAGATCATCGGCAGGTCAAAAACGACGATTAAGATATAGTTGATAATCGCTGGCAGCATGAGCTGTCTTGCAAGCCCCAGATACATTGGAAACATCGGTTTTTTGATTGCCTGCAGAGAAGCCACACTGACAAAAAGAACCACGTAGGCAAAAAACGCCAATGCATCAATTCTGAGGTAGGTGGTGCCGGTCTGAATAATTGTCTGGCTGGATGAAAAGACGCTCAGCAGAGCAGGTGATAGAAATATCATCACGGGTATTGAAAAAATAGATATACCAAGCCCTGTGTATAGCGCTGTTTTATAAGTCTCTCTGATACGCTCCGAGTTGCCTGCACCAAAGTTCTGACCGACTAGTGCCATTACTGCTGAATTTAGTCCAAGTGCCGGTAACAGTAATAGCTGCTCTATGCGTAATCCAACTGAATAACCTGCAACACTTTGGCTGCCAAAGCGACCAATGAAGCCGACTGTGATGAAACCGCCTAATACGACTGTCAGCATATTGAAGCTTGCGGGTGCAACCTGACGCAATAGCTCTATCCAGTCTTTATAGTTAAATGCGGGTTTAACCCATCGGCCAATGCGCTTTTTGAGTACGCTGTATAAATAGACTACTGTTGCAAGCTTTATGATAATGGTCGCGATCGCCAGCCCGGCGACCCCAAGCTTTAAAACAAAAATCAGAATCGGATTCAATATAAAGTTGGCAAGCAAGCCCACGGCAAGTGCATTGCGGTTGGAAACCGTATCACCCAGAGCCATTAAAGCACCGGCAGCCACACCGGATAGTACAAAAGAAATACATCCCCACAACATTATAAGCACGTAGTTTTTAGCATAAGGGAGTACATGCGGCTCTGCGCCTAAAAATTGTATTAGAGGATCAGCTATAAAGAGTCCTAAAACCAGGCAGGCAGCTGATAGAACTAACCCGAGACCGGTGGCCTGATCAATCCAGTTTGCAGCTGTATCAGCCCGACCGCGTCCGACCTCGGAGGCGACCATGGCAGTGGTGCCGGCTTGCATGCCGATGCTGCCACTGAGTATCAGAAAGAAAACCGACCCGGCAATGGAAACACCTGCCAAAGCGTCATCAGATAGTTTGCCCGCAAACCAGAAGTCGGTCAGGTTGTAGAGTGTGTTGAAAATCATCCCCATTGCAGCAGGGATTGCCATCGCGAACAAATGACTGCCTATTGGGCCTTGTGTCAGGTCTCGATGTTGTTTCACGAGCAGTATTCTTTCACGAACAGTAAGGCACGTAGTTAGCGTGCAGTGTCTGTGACTGGTACCAGCTTCCGGCCTTGAAGAGCAAGCCTGCCTGTCGGCAGGACACCGCGTCTAATTGCCTTGTTTGGAGAGATAATAAAAAGATCACCGTTCTCTCCATGCAGTTGTCTGGGAATGCCCGCTTTTTTGGCAAGTTCTGCATTTGCTTGCATGTGTTCCTGTTCGCCATGTACCGGTATCAGTGCTTCGGGTTGCACCCACCCGTATAAGGTCAGTAGCTCATCTGCTGCCGGATGCCCAGACGTATGTATGATTTGGTCAACATTGTGTTCACCAAACACGGTGACGTCCAGAGATTCAAGTCGCGCTATTAAAGCCGCCACACTGTCTTCATTGCCCGGTATGACTTTGGAGCTGAAGATCACGGTGTCGCTTGGTTCGAGTTGCATATCGCGAAATGTATTGGTGCTAAGTCTATGCAATGCTGTGCGAGGTTCTCCCTGGCTACCAGTTGCCAGTAATAGAACCGATTCTGGTGGCAGGTAGCCGAGATGTTGTGCTTCAACAATGTTGATATCTATATCAAGTAAGCCTGTAGCGCGACCTGCATTGACCATATTTATCATTGATCTGCCGATCATGCCGACATGCCTGCCGGTGTCTTCTGCAATCTTGGCAAGCGTCGCCACACGAGCGAGATTACTGCCAAAACATGTGACGACAACTCGCCCTGGTGCGCTACTTATAAGCTTGTGCAAACCTGAAACGAGTTCTGATTCTGACGGGGTTTTTCCTTCAACAGTAGCATTGGTTGAATCACAGATCATTGCATCGATAGCGAGATTGCCAAGTTCACGACATCTTGGTCCGTTGTAAGTGGATCCTACGACAGGGTTGTCATCAAGCTTCCAGTCGCCTGAGTGAAAAATGCTACCAGCGTCGGTGTTGATGAGTAGCCCGCACGGTTCTGGTACCGAATGGGTCATATTGATCCATTCAACACTAAATGGTCCGATATCAATCACATCTCCGGCTTCAACAATACGAATGGTGACTTCGTCCAGCAGGTCGTACTCTGCAAGCTTGCGTCTTAAAATGTAAGCGGTGAAAGCTGTGGTGTAGATCGGGCATTTCAACTTTGGCCACAGGTACGGGACGGCACCTATGTGATCTTCATGGGCGTGAGTGATGACCATGCCAGCTATATCGTCCGCTCGTTCTGCTATGAATGCGGGATCGGCCATCTGCACATTGCGTCTATTGCCAGATACAGCGCCAGAAAAAGAGCCAGAGACAGACCCTGAACCAGTATCAGGCTGGGCATTATTGGGTTGACCATTATCTGGCCGGTCGTTATCTGGCCGGTCATTATCGGGTCGATCGGAGAAAGTCAATCCGCAGTCGACAATCAGCCATTTACCGTCATGACCGAAGAGATTGAGGTTCATGCCAATTTCGCCGCAACCACCAAGGGGTGCAAACCAGAGGTCTTCTTTGTCAGGCGTCATTCCAATCCGGGCTGAATCTGTGGGTGCTTGTCGGATTCAGCGATTGCGACGACGGAATCAAACAGGTGAGGCAGGTGTTCTCAATAGGTTTCTACTGCCGGACGAGATACTATCAGGTTTGCTGGTCTGTCTTCACCAAATGTAGTTCCGGTAAGTCCGTCAGACACTGCATCTTCACACTTGCTGCTTTTTCTTCGAATAGGTTTGCGATCTGTACGCAAACACCAAAGTACTATTGATGGCCCTCTAAATGGCAAATACCGACATGACATCCAGAAGAGCACCGGTAATTGACGGTCTACAGTACGCCAACTGGTCAGAGAAGATTTTCCGCCAGATGCGCGAGGGTGGAGTGGATGCCGTTCATGTGACCATTTCCTATCATGAGAATTTTCGTGAAACAGTATTAAATATCGAGCAATGGAACCGGTGGTTTGAGCAATACCCGGATCTTATCTTTCATGGTCGCTGGGCGAGCGATGTTGATGTAGCGATTGATACTAACCGTACAGCGATATTTTTTGGCTTTCAAAATCCTGCACCGATAGAAGATGATATTGGTCTGGTTGAAATTGTTCACACGCTGGGTGCGCGGTTCATGCAACTGACCTATAACAATCAGTCTCTACTAGCCACCGGCTGCTATGAAGAGAACGATCCGGGTGTCACTCGGATGGGCAGACAGGTCATTAAAGAGATGAATCGGGTCGGGTTGGTAGTTGATATGTCGCATTCTGCAGAGCACTCCACACTTGAGGCTATTGAAATCTCCGAGCGTCCCATTGCGATTACACATGCCAATCCGCACAGCTGGCATCCGGCATTGCGCAATAAGTCAGATACAGTGCTCAAGGCGTTGGCAGAAAGTGGCGGCATGTTGGGTTTCTCCTTTTACCCTCACCATCTTGCCGGTAGCACAGAATGTAGTTTACAAAGCTTTTGTGAAATGGCGGCGCGCGCTGCTGAGTTTATGAGTATTGATCAGATTGGTATTGGTTCAGATCTCTGTCAGGATCAACCAGACTCCGTTGTAGAATGGATGCGTGTTGGCCGCTGGAGTAAAGAGATAGATTATGGTGAAGGCTCGGCAGACAAACCCGGCTTTCCACCGCAGCCGGAATGGTTCAAAGATAACCGAAGTTTTCCAGGTTTGCGCAAAGGACTACTTGAGGCAGGCTTCACACAGGAAGATGTAGAAAAGGTAATGGGGGTTAACTGGTTAAATTTCTTTCGTGAGAACTTCGATAAACAAGCCTGATTATTTTGGCCCTGATTATTATAGTGCAGGGTTAGGGGCAAAAAATAGAGTGGTTAACAATGGATAGAATAGCAACTACAGCTCCATCGATTGAACTCAGGCCGCCTGAACAGGTTCTGCGACTTGAACGTATGGGTTCAATGCATCAGACGCGGCTGTCGTTTATGCGAGTGCTGCTGCGCCGATTTGCCAATGAACGGTGGCAAGTCGAAAAACGCCACTGGGATGTAAACCGGGAAGGTGTTGGTGTTGCAGTGTATTCCTGCAAAGGACCTGGTGGTGTGTCTGGTAGTGAGTCGGCCAGTGGCCGAACGTACTCGCTGGTGGTGTTTTCGAATGATCTTGATCCTGCAAAAAGATCAGACCGGGTAATCGCTGAAGAGTGGGACGCTACCTTCACACTGTTTGATGGTGTGCCCGATGAATCAGATATTAGGCGATTACAAAACAACGTACCGCTTCAGGAAGCCGGGCGCATCACCGATAAAGAGCTGTCTTTATCGCGTGCTAATCGTTCAGTCAGGTTGTTTAATTATGTGCGTGATGAGTTGGCGGCAGGCAGACAGCCGGATGCATCAGAATTAGACAAGGTTGGCTATCTAATGCGAACCACTGCTGTTTACGGGTCTGGTAAGTTTGGTGCACTGGATCGGCGCTTCTTAGCGGGCAGAGAAGAGTTTGGTTCACCGTTCCAATGTGAGCTGATGGCGGTATACATGATTCGTATGTTCAGTGTGGATATCGTTGAACATTTAGCTCTAGCGGATTCTCCGACGACTGCAGTAACGCTTGATAAAGGCTTGCGTAAGTCTCTGGGTATAGGCAACTCGACCGGGCTTGGTATGGCGCCTTTTGTTGTTAATCATCCTGTTTTATTTCATCACTGGATTGTGGCACGTGAGAAAGCCTTGCGCGATGTCAGGCATGTCGCAACAGTTTCAAAAGATGAAGTATCTCTTTTGAACAGTCTTGTGCGGCGGCAGCTGGGTGGGCTTGTGCATTGGAATAGTGAGCACCCGGTACAGGTACAGAAGGTTGCAGCGCTTGAAATGGATCTGCGATTGTTATCAGACTGTCTTACAGCCGAGAATTATCTCACTTCAGAGCTGCCATTGAATACTCTGTATGAGTGGGCAGAGAGTAGCTTGTCGCTGGAAGGGCAGGAATGTCTTGTTACGATGCTTATCGAATTATATCCGGATCTTGTCGATCAATATGCATCGCACATGAGTGTAGATGAGGAAAGCTATTTTAAGATTGACGGGCAAATGAAGCTCAATGAGCTATCAAAAATTTTACGCTCGCACTATCGCTTCGCTTTTGAGTTGAACTTTGAAACTCAGGATTCCAATGCCAGATTCTGGTATGCCTCTGAAGAAAAGCTTGAACCCAGGTTAGGAGAACGGTTTGAAGAGCCGGGAGCAGAGCGTGAGCATCCGCTTGCTGTAGCGCGCGATATTATGCGCTTGCATGAGGCTATTGAGAGTAAGGCGGTAGAAGGTGTTGATGGGTTGACGACAGTGGCTGAATTTCTTCTGTTACATCCGGAGCACAGGCATGTAGTTCGTCGAGCACAACAAGTTACTGTTTTTCCGTACGCTGAAATATCCGATAACCTCATTGCGCACGATATGATGCCGATTGATCTGTTGCGTTGTAAGTTATCGTTTTTTGGTGCGATAAAATTTGATCCGCGTAGTGATCGTTGGGTGCGTATAAACATGTTTCAGCATGCGCCGTTGCCTGAAGAGTTGCATTGCAACTACGACGATACCTGGATCTATCCCACGAAAGTCAGTTAGCCGGGAAAGACCATTAGTGTCAACTAAAGAATTATCCATAGGTGAGCTTGAAGCGCTGGTTCTGAAAGCTTGCCGAGGCGCAGGCTACAGCTGGGGCTTGTCGCAGGAAGCCGGTCGTGCTGCAGCATGGCTTGCGATTCGTGGTCTGCCATCAGCTGATCTGTTTGCTTTTTATTTATCGCAGATCAACGGAGTAGATCCAGTGTCGCTTACACCAAGCGGACTGAACATCGATGTAACGGATAATGCCCGCCCGCAGTGCCCCGTGATGACTGGTGCTTTGCTTTCTGACTATGGCAAATTGGCGGGTACCAACGTTGATACCGGCCCGATCTATTCGCCTGCGATAATACTGCCGTTTGTTGCGTACTGTGCAAAATCTGCAAAAACAGGTATGTGTATGAATATTAATGGCGCAGAGGTATGGCTCAATGGTGATGGGGAATTGACTTCATTGCCACCAGATTATGATCAAATTTTTGACCTTAATCGCCCATCTATAGTACGCATTGCTTGTCTGGATGAATGTGATGGCGTGCCGGTGACTTCTGAAAGTCGTCGCGCTGTAGTTTCAGAGTCACGATTACAGACACTCGAAACACTGGCGCATTTGACTTACGTGCCAGCCAGTGATCAATCGAGAAGTGGTGCAGGGGCCGGTCTTACAGACAATGACTAGCCTGGATTATTCATGAGCCCTAATTGCTAACGAGATGTGACGCCAGATTTTCTTCTGGCGTCGAATAGACACACTGCTATTTTGAAACAGGTGCTAAAAAAGTGGTTTGGAACTGTATACATAGCATTTTGCCAAAATGTACTTGTCGCCTGATGAATAATTCAGGCTAGCTGTTCAAAGGCCAGGGGTATCAGCTTGCGCAGAATCACTTAGGTCTGAGTGTCTTTAACACTGAATTGATAACGATTGTGTCAGAAGCCCGGAACGTCTCGGCTATTGCATTTAAGTCGATACAATTGCAGTAACATGCCATTCCCGACGCTAATGATGGAATGGCACGTAAATCGCCTCCCATTACGTGTTACCCCACGCAGTTTTTCACCCGGCATTAAGAATCAAGGTTCGCAGCAATGACTACTAGAAATCGGCAAGTGGCAAGAAATCTGTCATTCGGCGTACTGGTCTGTGCGTCTCTCGCTGCGTGCGCTGCTGCACAAAAAGATACTGAGAATATGTCGGAAGCTCCTCTGTCGCAACAGGCAGATCCAGCCTGTGATGCTGACTGTAGAGAGGAAGATGGTACGAACAGGTATCAGTACTATCTTGGAATTCTGTCAGTTTTTATACTTGGCTAAAATCTATTTGGTTAAAACCTATTTGGTTAAAACCTGGGGCTTGACTAAAACTCAAGCGTGGCTAAGGTTGAGGCTTCAGCTCCGGCTTCAGGATGCATCCTGAGCCACAATAAGACTGAATTCCCTCGATCGGTTTCGAAAGCATAAGCCACTATCAACTGCATCCTGCCCATCATCGACAAAGACGTTTATTTCTATATTAAACGTGCCTAGCTCTGTCGGCGTTCCAGTAAAAATATAAGATCTACCCGCTTGAGTGGTTGAAATACCGGGCGGTAGTGCACCATTGATGATAGTGAAATCGTATTCAAAGCGGTCATCGAATGGTTCGTTGTTAACCGCTGCTCTGATAGTCTCCTGATATACTTGGTTCAATGTGGCGGGAGCTAACGATGTGGTTCGAAATACCGGGCCATCATTGTCCAGGCAGTCGACGACTGCATCGCAGCCCATAAGCATTGTAGCAATGCCTATCAGAACAGAGCTTCGGGCCAGGTTCGCTGCGGCCGTAGTAGCTTTTAATTGCGTGCCTGCTTTCATAATTCACTCTCCATTAGCGTCGTTTCGACCGCCTGGGTGTATCCGTGTGCCTGCAAGTATTCCGTGGCTACTTGGTCGATAGTAGCAAATCGTGCCGACATTCCGGGAAAAAACACGAATTTGTAAGTCTCCTGGTTAATTCATGCTGAAAGTTGCCTGGTCTTCATCCACAGTGACGAGATAAAAGTGGCGAGATACAGCCAGTCATTTGTTTGATACAGTAGGCTGGACCACCTATAAGGAACAGAGCCATGCGTGCAGCGGTTTGTCGTGAGTTTGGAACTCGACTGAGTCTTGAAGAAGTTAGCCTTGCAGAGCCTGATGCCAATCAGATAGAAGTGTCGGTCAGAGCGGTTGCCATTTGTCATTCCGATATCTTCTTTGCAGATGGTGCCTGGGGTGGTGAATTACCGGCTGTCTATGGCCATGAGGCGGCTGGCGTGGTCTCAAAAGTTGGCGCAAATGTGGATGGTGTTACCGTCGGTGATCATGTGTGTGTCACGTTGATACGATCTTGTGGCACCTGCGCGGCATGTACAAAAAGCCATACCTCAGAATGCGATCAGGGGTGGGATAAAAGTCTTAGCCCTCTCTCTGATAGTGAAGGTGATCGAATTGTACGTGCGATGAACTGCGGATCCTTTGCGGAGAAAGTCGTTGTTGATCCGAGTCAGTGTGCTGTTATTCCAAAAGATGTTTTGTTCGAGGTAGCCAGCCTTATTTCCTGTGGTGTCATCACCGGAGTTGGCGCAGTCATCAATACAGCAAAAGTAAAACCCGGTGACAAGGTTGCTGTGATTGGTGCAGGCGGGGTTGGTTTAAATGCAATTCAGGGGGCAAAAATTGCCGGGGCGTCAACCATTATTGCGATAGATTTATTAACTGAAAAACTTGATGCTGCCAAAGAATTTGGTGCAACGCATGGTATTGCTGCAGACGATTCTGAATTAGAAAACAAAGTCCGTTCTTTAACTGGCGAGCGTGGTGTTGACTATGTTTTTGTCACGGTGGGGGCGCCAGCAGCATTTCAGAGTGCACCGGCATTACTGACAAAGGGTGGTGCCATGGTGATTGTCGGAATGCCTCCTGTCGGTACGGTGCTGGATTATGAGCCTATGGCTATGGCAGATCGTTCGACTCGTTATCTTGGCTCAAGTATGGGTCAAACTAATGTTGCTCGTGATATTCCTTGGCTGATCGATCTATACCAACAAGGCAGATTAAAACTGGATGAACTGATTACCGGGCGATGGTCGTTCGAACAGATCAATGAGGCGATGGAAGATACAAAAAAAGGTCTGGCGCGGCGCAATGTTATTGTGATGGATCTTTAGTCGGGTAAATACTTGATCGGACAAATATGTGGTCGGATAATATTTTGTAACTAATATCTAAAACTGCATGAACCGTGTGCACGTAGTAATGCTGCCATTTTTTCGTAGGAGGGTGTCGTCAACGTTTTAGTGACTATCACATGATCTCAACCAGTACCTCTTTTGTCATTCTCCCTGGGGAGAATCCGGCGTGTAGTTTGCGCCAGTAGAGGGGTGTGTCTGGTTAGATATTCATAAGACTTCGAGCTTAAACTTTGAATTTATTGCCAAAAAAAATCCCTCTCCCAATGCAAACAACGCATTGGACTCTCCCATAGGGAGAGTGACTTTGGCTTTGGTACGTGCATTAAAATATAGTCGAACTGGATTTCAAAAAATGCTTTAACGAGACTCTCCTACGGCGACGCTCTGAACCAAACAGATATTATGTCCGGTGGATGAATTTAATCATCCTCACGCATGCGCTCGTCGCGCTCCTGTTTTTCTTTGTAAGCTTCCTTTATTTGCAGCATCACGGAGTCGACATCAGCCTTTTTTGTTACTGCGGTAAATTTTCCGGTTAATTTTGTATCTGGTGTCAGCTTACCTTTTTCATATAAGGCCCACATCTCGGAGGCGTAGTCGCTTTCGAGCAGGGTTTCAGCAAACTGACCGTAGTATTGCGTCATGTTTCTGATGTCGCGCTCAAGCATTGTTCTTGCGTGATTATTGCCGGCAGCATCCACAGCCTGAGGCAGGTCAATGATCACCGGACCTTCCTCATCAACCAGTACATTAAATTCAGAAAGGTCACCATGCACCAGGCCGGTGCAAAGCATTAACTTTACATAGTCCATCATGGTTGCATGATCTTCTATCGCAAGGTCTTCCGGCACGGACACGTCGTTGAGCCGAGGCGCTGCTTCTCCACTTTGATCAGTAATCAGCTCCATCAGTAGCACTCCGTCAAAGCAGCCTTGTGGTTTTGGCACACGCACACCTGCTGCAGAAAGTTTGTACAATGCATCGACTTCTGCGTTGTGCCATTCCTCTTCTTGTTGTGCGCGGCCGAACTTCGAGCCTTTTTCGATAGCGCGCTGGCGTCTGCTATTGCGTCCTTTGCGTCCTTCGCGGTATTGCACGGCCTGCTTAAAGCTCCGCTTTGCCGCGTCTTTATAGACTTTGGCACAGAGCACTTCCCGACCAGCACGAACGACATAGACACTCGCTTCCTTGCCGCTCATTAGCGGATAAAGAACCTCATCGATCAAACCGTCTTCGATCAGTGGCAGCAGGCGCTTGGGAGTTTTCATCAGCAGGTCAGTGTGGCAGGTCTTGGAGTTTGGTGCCTGCAGAAAAATAGTCAATAGGGGAGGACTGCAAAGGACGGCCGCAGCAAGCGTTTTTCATATCTCTGCGACGATAATGACCAAATAGTAAAGGCCGAATGGATCACACTAAAACTTTGAAGCAATCGAAGGTGTGGTCAGACGGCTGTCGCTAAACTGCCCGATCCTGTGAATTTGCCTGGAGTTTGGCCCTTGTTTACAAATTTCTCATACTTTGCTCGTTCTGCGTCTTGCAGGTTTGTCTGTTTTAGCGGATTGCTGCTCGTATGTCCGCTTTTTTCAACGCCCGGATTCGCACAAGCTTGTGTAGACACAGACGGGGACGGCTGGGGTTGGAATGGCAGCAGTTCGTGTCTGGTCACTCAGGCTGGCAACGGGGCGACTTCTGCAGGTGGGCTTGACTGTGTCGATGACGATGGCGACGGTTATGGCTGGAACGGATTTGAGACATGCCAATTGGGTGCTCAGACCCCGCCAGCGGTTAATACTAATGCATCGCTCAACTGCATTGACAGCGATGGTGACGGCCGGGGCTGGAACGGAGTTGAGTCGTGCCAAGTCGGGGCGGGTGCTGGGAATTCGCCTGGTCAATCAACTGCGCCTGGTCAAACTGCGCAGGGTCAAACAACAAGCCCGGCGACAGCGCTTCCGGCAGGCAACCGGCCGTCTATCGGCAACAACAATTTTAATTCCCAACGCGACCTCGTAGCACTGCATTTTGATCATGCGCCCGATCGAGATGATGGTCATGCGGCGGTGGCAGCCTTGATGGTTACCGATGCGTTGCAACTTAACGTGCAGGTGGTTGCGGGTACGCATGGCGTGTATAGCCGTGATCGTTATGATTATGCTTCTGAAGGGCTGATGTCATCCGTGTGGGGTAGCACCTGGCACAATGCGCACAGCAACAGACCGGGATCTGTTGCTGCGGCAGTCAACCGATGGACCGCAGTTCTTGCCGCCGGTGGATCGGTTTGGGTTGCTGAAGGTGGCCCGGCAGACTTCACGGCTGCAGTCGTACGGTCGATCAACGCAAATCATCCCGAGTTTAATACGCGCCAGCGAATTCATGTCATCCAGCACAGTGACTGGAACGAAGACCACTCGCTCGAAGCAGATCTTGCCTACGCCAAAGCCAACACGCGCTACGTCAAAATAGCTGATGGCAATGATCCGAATGCCACTGCAGATTTCAGATTCGAAAGCCACAATAATGGCACTTTTGTGTCGCGAGCCCGATCAAGTCGCTATTCAAATGAGTGGGGAGCAGCGTTTAATTACCTGACGCCAAGCGAAAAATTAGACTTCTCAGACACTGTAGAGTTAATGCATATTGCGGGCATAGGAATCAATTTAATCCGGGATGTTAACGACTTTGGTGATTACTTTTTTTGAGATGTAGTTCTTGTGATCGCTCTTGATCAAGGAGATCTGAGTAGCAATTGGGAAATCAGGTGTTAAACAAGTGTTTCATTCCCATTGTTATCGGATCAACATGTGTTATAACTTCGCTGTTTTCAGCATAGAAAAATAATTAATGGGCGCTATTCACGAATTACGCGAGGAGTATCGGTTCTTCCAGAGCCAAAACCCCCAGTTTCGTTGGTTGTTCTTGCTGCTTGATCTCACCAGTCTATTGATAAAGCTCGCTTTGTTTGGTGGATTCCTGTTTTTTTGCTGGTACTTGATCAGCCGCAGTCCGTACGCAGAGCAGACTGATCTTTTCGGTAAAGGAGAAGCCACACGCCAAGCTAATGAGGTAGTCGCCGAATCGGTACCAGAGCTTAGTGAGGCGCGTCTTGCACGTTTGCGAGAGATCGCCGGGCGGGATGTTGATTCCCCTCAAGGTGGGG
>CALIHW010000206.1 GCA_938020525.1 uncultured Granulosicoccaceae bacterium
CAATACCGTTAGCTTGCCTCTTTCATCTTCATAAGAGGCATTTAGTTCTTCACGTGTTTGTTCAAGGCTCGTGACATCTATCTCTTCAACAATGGTGATATGCGGTATGTTTTTCTTTGCCTGGCTCATCTTGTTGGCGATCAGGCGTCGCAGACCCACGACTTTTATTTCTTCAACGCTGGTGTTCACCGCTCTGCTGCCACTGGCGACACCCATACCGTTGCTATGATTGTCGAGATCTTCGTGAACGATGCGGCCGGCTGGTCCGCTGCCATTGACTGAGCGCAGATCGATACCTAAGTCTCTGGCACGTTTGCGAACGCTCGGGGCTGCAAGCGGTTTGTTTCCGCCTGCCAAAGCGGACGACTGAGCAGTTTGCAGCTCTGGTTGCAGAACTGGCTTATCCTGCGTGTACGCAACAGGGGCTACTGCTGCGACCTTCCGTGCATCTTTAGCTTGCGGGGCAGGCTTTTCAGGTTCAACTGCAGCGTATGAAATTTCTTCCGTCTTAATCTTCGTTGACGGCTCCGGTGTGTTGACATCAAGATTACCTTCACCATCTACTTCCAGACGTAACAGCTCGGCGCCAACGGCGATAATGTCTCCTATCTCGCCGCCGAGCCAGGTCACTTTGCCAGAGACACTGGTCGGAATTTCAACAGCGGCTTTATCGGTCATCACAGCACCAATAACTTCGTCTTCTAAAACCGTATCACCGACTTTAACATTCCACTCAACCAACTCGGCCTCGGCAACCCCTTCACCGACATCAGGTAGTCGTATCGAATAGATTCCCATCTCAGGCCTCCATTGACTGTTGCAGCGCGCGGCCTACACGTGCCGGGCTTGGAAAGTAGTCCCACTCCTGTGCGTGCGGGTAAGGAGTATCCCACCCGGTGACGCGCTGGATCGGCGCTTCCAGTGAATAGAAACACTCCTCTTGCACAAGCGTTGCGAGCTCTGCGCCAAAGCCGGAAGTTCTGGTGGCTTCATGGACGATTACACAACGTCCGGTTTTGACAACCGATGCTTTGATAGTTTCCATATCCAGTGGCAGAAGTGTTCTTAGATCAATAATCTCGGCGTCTATACCAGCCTCTTCAGCTGCCGCCTGTGCAACATAAACCATAGTGCCATAAGCGAGGATAGTCACTTGCTCACCAGGCCTTCTTATCTCTGCCCTACCTAATGGCAGCGAGAAATAACCTTCCGGAACCTCTCCCAGATCATGATCACGCCATGGCACCACAGGATTTTCATGATGACCATCAAATGGCCCGTTATACAGTCGCTTCGGTTCCATGAATATCACCGGATCAGGATCTTCAATGGCAGCCGCCAATAACCCCTTTGCATCATACGGGTTTGAAGGCATAACTGTCTTTAAACCGCATACATGAGTAAACACGGCTTCCGGACTTTGGCTATGTGTCTGACCACCAAAGATACCACCACCAACCGGCATTCGAATCACCAGCGGGCAGGTAAAGTCTCCGGCACATCGATGCCTTAGTCGTGCAGCTTCAGAGACTATCTGGTCATAGGCAGGATACACATAGTCCGAAAATTGAATCTCGACGCACGGTTTCAGACCATAAGCCGCCATGCCGATTGCTGTACCCACAATGCCTGATTCACTGATCGGTGTATCGAAACAACGTGTCGGACCGTACTTTTCCTGTAAGCCTGCGGTACAGCGGAAAACACCACCAAAAAAGCCGACATCCTCGCCGTAAACTACTACGCGTTCATCGCGTTCCATCGCCGTGTCATGGGCACTCTGGATGGCTTCGATCATTGTCATCTTAGCCATAGCTAGTATCCCGCCTCTTGACGCTGTTTAATGAGATGCGGTGGCATCTCTTCAAACACATCTTCAAACATATCTCTGGCAGAAGGTGCATTACCAGAGCTTAACGTACCGATTGCTTCCGCTTCTTTTTGTGCTGCCAATACTTCATCTGCTATTTCCGCTTCTGCCTGCGTGTGTCTTTCCTCAGACCAGATGCCTTTACGTATTAAATATCCCTTCATACGCAGAATAGGATCGCCCAATGGCCAGGCATCACCCTCCTCTTTAGGTCGGTAAGCAGAAGGATCATCTGATGTTGAATGACCACCAGCTCTGTAGGTAACATACTCAATTAGTGTCGGGCCAAGATTTCGTCTTGCGCGTTCTGCAGCCCAACGAGCGACAGCTAGTACAGCAAGATAATCGTTACCATCAACACGCAACGATGGAATACCAAAACCATGACCACGTGCTGCAAATGTACCGGACTCACCTTTGGCAATACCCTGAAAAGTAGAGATAGCCCACTGGTTATTCACTACGTTTAAGATAACCGGCGGCTTATAAGTAGACGCAAAAACCATTGCTGCATGGTAGTCACTCTCTGCAGTTGAACCATCACCCACCCAGCCCGCTGCAATCCTGGTGTCGTTACTGATTGCCGATGCCATCGCCCAGCCAACCGCTTGTGGGTATTGGGTAGACAGATTACCGGAGATTGAGAAGAACCCGTATTCTTTTGATGAGTACATGATAGGCAGTTGCCTGCCGTGATTCGGATCTTCTGCGTTTGAATAGATCTGACACATCATCAACTTCATTGGATAGTCTTGCGCGATCAACAAGCCCGCCTGACGATAAGTGGGGAAGTTCATATCGCCCTTGTACAAAGCCTTTTGAAAAGCACAGGCAATCGCTTCCTCACCAAGATGTTGCATGTAGAAGGAAGTCTTGCCCTGCCTTTGCGCCATCAACATACGTGCATCGAAAGCGCGCAAGCGCATCATGTGACGCAAGCCTTCAACCAATTCATCGTCTGGTAATTCAACGGCCCAGTCACCTGTCGGCTCACCATCACGTGACAGCACACGGATGATGGTAAAGGCCAGATCACGGATCTCTTTTGGATCGACATCGACCGGTGGCCTGCGTGCACTGCCTGCACGCGGTATCTCAACACCGGAAAAATCGGGTGTATCGCCGGGCCGCAGCTCGGGGGCAGGCACATTAAAAGTCAGAGGCGGAAATTCACTCATCATTTTATCCAATGGCTAAATCCAGGAGGGACTTCGGAAACAACAGTGTACTCTTGCCATTCCCGTACCACAGCAGTGTGGCAAAGACCTCACATATTCTGCTCGCTGGCAAAATTAGCCATAAAACCGGCGCGGTTTCGGACGCTTTGCGTCAAAAATACTCGCGAGTGATCAGCCCAGATACCGGCAAGTCAGACCAGGGCACCGGCAAGTCAAGATCAGGACACCGGCAATTTAGACCAGGGCACTGGCAATTTAGAGAATGGAATATCCAGATTTAGAAGATTAGGCAACGACGAGGACAATCTTTCACCGTACCATGGCATCGATCTCACCAATTACACAGGCTATAAGCGACCCAACATCTTAGGAAGTAATGCGATGAAAAAGTCATCTAAATAGACTCCGAATAATCACATTTTTATAACATAGATATCACACATCTATCACTCAACTTCCTTCGTCTGGAGACATTAATAAAAAACAAACGTTCAACGATAATCACTGTTTTTTTTCATACTCTGATACTCGACACATACCGACAATTATTCATTTCTACCGCTTAGAACGTAACGTTATTGTTAGCGCCTGCGTGTCACATCGATACGCAAGAAAATCACAGGGAAGCGCAATCACCTTTGCGCTACGTAGTCCAACAATACAGAGTAATCACATCATGAAAAAAACCGCTTTAACTCATTTAAGCAAGCGCCCGCTGCGTCTTGCGAGTGGCCTTGCAAGTGCTGCTGTTGTTTTGTCGCTGACGGCATGCGGCGCAGATACACTTGATGGTATCCAGCAAGACCTTGGCAACGGTGAAGATGTCAGTATTAATCTTTCCACTAATGACGATGGTGATCTTGTCATCAGCCTTGATGGTGACAATGGCGGTGATGCAGGTGACAATGGCGGCGCTGCAGGTGGAGGCGATGATGCCGCAGCTACTGCATCGGCAGGCATGTACAGAATTTCAGTAACCAATCTGACTACGGGCCAACCGATGACACCACCGGTGGTAGCCCTTCATGATCCAGGTACACACCTATTCCAGATTGGCTCAGCAGCAAGCCGGGAAGTACAGGCAATTGCAGAAGACGGTAACAACGGTCCCCTGGTTGATTTGGCTGGCTCACTGGATAGCGTTTCAGCAGCAGGTGTTGCATTTGTAGATCCCGCAGCCCCGGGTCCTTTTTTCCCTGGTGAGACAGCAAGTGTCACCCTTGACACTTCAGCTGAAGGCCAGGTGCTGAGCATTGTGAACATGGTGGTTTGCACCAATGACGGGTTCTCAGGCACAGACTCTCATGCACTTCCTACGGGCTCAGAGCCACTTGTTTTTGATGCGGTAGCTTACGATGCCGGTACTGAGGTCAATCAACTTAATGCCGACTACTGGGTACCACCATGTGGTGGCAGCGGTGAGAATCTGCACACTGATGAGAACGGTGTAACCGGTCCACATCCTGGTCAAACCGGTACAGGTGATTTTGATTTCGATGGCTCAGCTCCGGTTATCCGTATAGAAGTTGAGCGTGTTGAATCCACAGCAGGTACTTACGAAGTTTCATTTACCAACTTAAGTACTGGTCAGCCAATGACACCTCCTGTAGCGGCGATTCATGATCCGTCAGTGTCACTGTTCCAGATTGGTACACCAGCAAGCACCGAGCTTCAGGAAATTGCTGAAAACGGAAACAATGATCCCATGGTGGCTCTTGCAGGTTCACTTGCAGAAGTCAGTGCTGCAGGACTTGGATTTGTAGACGCTTCTAACCCTGGCCCGGTATTTCCTGGTGAAAGTGCAACCCTTATGCTTACAACTGATGCAACTGCTCAAGTGTTTAGCGCGGTAGCGATGGTGGTTTGTACCAACGATGGTTTCACAGGCACCAATTCTCATGCGCTGCCAGGTGCAGGCGAAACAATTAGTTTTGATGTACTTCCATACGATGCAGGTACTGAAGTGAACATCCTGAACGCGGACTACTGGGTACCACCATGTGGTGGTAGCGGTGACAACCTGCGTACAGATGAAGGTGGTGTTACAGGCGCTCATCCAGGTCAGACCGGCGTCGGAAACTTCGACTTCGACGGTACTGATGGAATCATGCGTATAGAAATCAAACGCCACTAATAATTAATTAACTCAATAAAAGTACCAGTATAGGTACAGCTTTACCAGGAGCTCTGTGCTGTTCTACGGTACAGAGCTTTTTTGTTCCTCCTCTTCTTCTATTCGCACCGAGCGAGTGCCGCCAGGCTGAAATAATGGTGCCGATACAAGCCACTACTTCTCGGGGCTGCGCAATTCCGCACTACAAGCTCCTAGTCAGCCACGACAGCCTTGAAAATATACTCGCAAGCTCTATTTTCGATGTTATAGTAATTTCAGTATTTACTGAAATTACCGTAATATAGAAAAATGAGAAGCTTAGATCCGTCAATTCAAGCATTTATTCTCCATTTCGGCGAAATGGGCAGCCGCTGGGGCATAAACCGCACAGTCGGCCAAATCTACGCGTTGCTCTACGTAGCAGAGGAACCGTTGAACGCAGAGCAGATTACCGATCATCTGGGACTGTCCCGTTCGAATGTCAGCATGGGGTTGAAGGAGTTGCAGTCCTGGCGACTGGTGCAGTCCCAGCACCTGCCGGGAGACAGAAAAGACTATTTCTCGACGCCCGAGGATGTTCTCGACATCGCGATGACCTTACTGGAAGAGAAGCGTAAGCGAGAGCTCGACCCGACATTGACCCTGCTACGCCAGACACTGATGGAGGCACCAACAAACCCGGAACACCAGCATGCACAAAATCGCTTACAGGAAATGTGCGACCTGATGGAGCAAGTCTCTGACTGGTCAGATGACTTGTTAAAGCTCAGCCGATCCGATCTTCAGCTACTACTTAAATTTGGCAATAAAGTGCCAAGGTTACTTGAGATGAAAGACAAACTTAATATCCTGCCCAAAAAGAGGAGCTAGATAAAAATCATGGACGCGCTGCTACTTGCACGAATACAGTTCGCTGCAAATATCTCATTTCACATCCTCTTCCCGACTATCACCATTGCACTGTGCTGGATTCTGCTTTACTTCAAAATTCAGTTTCATCGCTCTCGTGATCCGGCATGGATGACTGCCTATGCTTTCTGGGTAAAAATATTTGCATTGTCATTTGCACTGGGTGTTGTCAGTGGCATCACTATGTCTTTCCAGTTTGGTACAAACTGGCCGGGCTTTATGGAAACAGTCGGTAACGTAGCAGGACCTCTGCTCGCGTATGAAGTGCTTACCGCATTTTTTCTTGAAGCCACGTTTCTAGGCATCATGTTATTTGGCAGCAACAGGGTGCCACCGTGGGTACATACACTCGCGACAGCACTGGTTGCGATTGGTACCGGCATGTCAGCGTTCTGGATTATTGTGCTCAACTCCTGGATGCATACCCCTGCGGGATTCGAGATGATCGACGGTCAGGCGCATGTAACCAACTGGATCGAAGTTATATTTAATCCGTCTATGCCCTATCGACTCACTCACATGCTTATCGCATCAGGGTTGACTGCGTGCTTTCTGGTAGCAGGGCTTTCTGCCTATCGACTACTTCGCGATGATAAAACAGCAGGTGTCAGGAAAGCGATGAAAACCGCTGTATACGGGGCAGCGCTACTGATACCGGTACAAATCTTCGTGGGTGATCTACACGGGCTTAATACGCTTGAACATCAACCACAAAAGATTGCTGCGATGGAAGGCGTATGGGAAACCGAGCGTGGCGCACCCTTGTTGCTATTTGCAATTCCTGATGAAAAGACAAAACAAAACCACTACGAGATTGGTATACCAAAGCTTGCCAGCCTGATACTCACTCATGAGCTGGATGGTGAGATAAAAGGTATTGAGTCATTTGAAACCAGTCCTCCTGTTGCACCTTTGTTTTACGGTTTCAGAGTGATGGTCGGCATCGGTGTGTTGATGTTACTGGTGTCGTGGTACGCAGCATTCAAACTGGTTAGATCCAACACATTGCCGCGAATTACACTCCGTATTCTTGTTGCTATGACATTTTCCGGTTGGATTGCAACACTTGCGGGCTGGTACGTTACAGAGATCGGCAGACAACCCTGGCTGGTACAAGGTGTATTATCTACCGCTGCATCTGCCGGTAATGCACCCGCATCTAATATTGCAGCTTCACTCACCTTGTACTTAAGTTTATACGCGGTACTGCTGTTGGCTTATGTCTCAACGCTATTTTATCTTGCGCGAAGTGCATCAACGCCACCCGCTAATCGAAACACAACAGACAGATTTATAAGCTTCAATCCAATAACACCCGCAACTGGCGGAGCCACGTTATGAGTGCAATACCAGATGATCTTCTGCCAGTAATATTTCTGGGACTCATGGGTGTAGCAATGTTGTTGTATGCAGTACTGGATGGTTACGACCTTGGCACCGGACTACTAATGGCTGGAAAATCTGAAGTGCATCGGGATCAGATGATTGCCTCAATAGGCCCCTTCTGGGACGCTAATGAAACCTGGCTGGTATTGGGTGTGGGTGTTTTGCTGGTCGCATTTCCGGTAGCGCATGGTGTAATTCTTGGGGCGCTGTATATTCCGGTCACGTTAATGCTTGCAGGGCTCATTCTGCGCGGCGTGTCATTTGATTTTCGTGCCAAAGCACAGGCAAAACACAAAAATCTGTGGGATTGCTGTTTTATTGCAGGTTCTCTGCTTGCCACGCTAACGCAAGGCTATATGCTCGGCAGCTACATCACGGGGTTCTCACAAACTTTGCCTGCGATTCTATTCGCGCTGCTCAGTGCATTATGTGTTACCTGTGCCTACATGCTGATGGGTGCTTGCTGGTTGATTCTAAAAACCACCGATGAACTGCAGCAACAATCAATTAAAAGCGCTCGACGTACAGTACCACTAACCGCTCTCGGGCTTGTTGCGGTATCAATAGTCAACCCGCTGGTAAGCCCTGAAATATTGCAAAAATGGCTAAGTACACCACAAATATTTTTACTCGCCCCTCTACCAATAGCAACCGCCGCCCTGCTCTACGGCTTGTACCGATTGCTAGACCGGTATACAGAAACCTCAAATACATCTGAAGCAAGACCGCTCATGATGACGACAGGTGTTTTTATATTGGCATTCATCGGACTGGCATACTCTTTCTTTCCGATGGTCGTACCTGGGCAGCTCACGGTATGGGAAGCTGCCAGTTCACCAGATGCTTTGAGAATAATTTTATGGGGTTGCCTGTTTACGTTGCCGACAATACTCGGCTACACCGCCCTGTCGTACTTTTTGTTCCGTGGTAAATCGACAGCGCTGAGTTATATGTAGTGGGCTATATTTAGTGGGTTACACGTAGCAAGTAATAAGGCGGTGACACACAATCATGCACGTACCAGTTTGTAGTCCGGATCATAAAGGTCCGGATCAACCACTTTCGATGCAACAGGTTCCCCGATCACCTCAACAAAAACATCCGTCCCAACAGATTCATACTCAACATCAATAAAGCCCATGGCTATATTCTTGTTCACTCGATAACCCCAACCGGCAGAGGTAACTGTACCGATGCAAGTACCGTCGTTTAACACAATACTATCTCCGCCATGTGCCGGTGCATGTGTGCAATCAAGAATTAGTGTCACAAACTTCCGCCGTGGGCCTGCTTCAATGTGTTCAAGCAACGATGCCTTGCCGACAAACTCCGGCTTATCAAGCTTTACAAAGCGATCGAGATTGCTTTCCAGCGGATCAAATTCGGTAATCAGATCTGCTTTCCAGTGACGGTAGCCTTTTTCAAGCCGCATCGACTCAACTGCATGACTGCCAAATAGTGTCATATTGTATTTCTCTCCGGCTTTTTGTAGAGCCAGAAAAGCTGCGTATAAGTGTGCGTTTGGAACATGTATCTCATAGGCCAGCTCACCGGAAAAACTCACTGACATCACCACTGCCGGTACAAAGCCGATAAATGCTTCGCGCACCGATAACCACGGGAATGCTTCACTGGACCAGTCACCACGTGAGACTTCCGATAGCACATCTCTTGATCTGGGCCCTGCAATGACCAGGATCGTCCAGTCATTGGTTAATGACCTTACCTGCACTGATCCGTCTGCTGGTAAATACCGGTTGAGCCAGTCCATATCATGGAACTCTGAAGCGGCTGCTGATCCATACCAGATTCGATTCTCTTCAAGATTGGCAAAAGTCGCTTCACCTTTGATATTGCCGTGTTCATTCAGTAAATACGTCAGACCCACCTTGCCTGTTTTGCGAGTTACGCGACTACAGACCAGTGTATCGAGCCAGTCATGAATGCCAGTGCCGGTAATTTCAAACCGGTTGAAACCGTTGACTTCAGTCATACCTACTGACTTTTGCACCGCTGCTATCTCTTTACCGATAACGTCAAAAGTTTCGTTGAATCGAAAGCTGTGTGTCTCGGTAAAATCTTCAGAGGGTTTGATATAAGCCATCCGCTCCCAGCCATTAACTACACCGAACTCAGCACCGTTTGCTGCGAGTATCGGTGTGAGTGGTGTTGTCTTGGCAGGCCGTCCGGCAGGACGGTGCTCATGTGGCAGATGAAATCTGAATTCGTTCTGATAGTCTTCAATGGCTTTAAGTGAGGTAAGTTCTACGTTGGCGTGCCCGGTAAAACGACGCGGGTCAAGACACCAGGTGTCGTAGCAGGCTTCACCATGTACGATCTGTTGCGCCAACAACCACCCATGTCCACCCCCTTCACCAAGGCCGGCACGAAGCCCAATAATACAAAAAGCATTACGCTTGTTTGGTATCGGACCTACCAGTGGTGCACCGTCAATCGTATAGGTGATCGGGCCGTTAACAATTGAATGTATACCTGCGTCCATTAAGGCTGGCATACGTGCAAAGGCACCTTCCAGCACATCCATCACCCGGTCCATATCATCGGGGCACAATGCATTAACGAAGTCAGGATCAATACCATCCATTCCCCATGTTTTACAGTCTTGCTCGTAGAAACCCACCAGCAGACCGTTCTTCTCTTGTCTGCAATAATAATCACTGATTGGACAACGCAGCAGTGGCATGCGATGCCCGGCTTCTTCAATGGCAGGAATAGTTTCAGTCACAAAGTACTGATGCTCCATTGAGGCGACCGGGTGGTGCACCCCCATCATCGACCCTACTTCATTAACACGATACCCACAGGCGTTAACCACAATCTCGCATTTGATGTCACCCTTCTCGGTATGTACTGTCCAGCTGTCATCTTTGTGTTGAGTAAGACTGGTTACAGGTGTGTTGCGATAGACCTCTGCCCCCGCCAATCGGGCGCGACGCGCCAGTGCCTGACAAAGTTGTGCGGGATCGATGTCACCATCTAACGGATCCCATAATCCGCCGATTAGATTGTCAGTCGATACCAGCGGGTGACGACGAGCGCACTCATCAGCGTCTATGACTTCAAAGTCCACCCCCATGCCCTTCGCCATACTGGCAAAGTGACGATAACCGTTCATGTGTTCTTCGGTATTGGCAAGGCGAATACCACCATCCCCATGATGGTAATTGATTGGATATTCCGGGTCTTCTGCCAGCTCTTTATACAGCTTAATAGAGTGCGTCTTCAGACCGACCATGGTCTGATTAGCGCCGAAGTTCGTCACCTGAGCCGCAGAATGCCATGTAGTGCCTGAGGTGAGCTCATTGCGCTCAACCAGCACAACATCACCCCAGCCCTCCTGCGTCAGGTGATAGAGTGTGGAGCAGCCTGCTATACCACCACCGATGACTACCACACGGGTCTGATTTTTCATGAACTTTCTACGCTGACCTATTTTGATCACGTACCATACACGCTGAACAGTTGAATGTTCAATGAACAAACCGTTCTGTTCGCTTTAAGATCAATATTGATTTAGTTATGTAATTTTAAATCACAACTTTATTCTGTCGGTGTTATTCATATTGTTTGTCACAGATCTGTGACATCTAGCCAGTGCACCTTCTGGCAGTAAACCGACATGTACCCAACAAGCCGTGCGCAACGCCATCTTTCGCCAGTGATGTAAAATCAGTAACCGAACCAGCATCTTGTGCAGCGTTGTACTGTTATCTACTAGATATTCAAATGAATCAACACAGGTTGCCAGTCTGTCTGCTAGATGGATGGTCTCTGCTTGTAGAAATTTCTGCTGAAACCAGTCCGGTATTTCCTGCATCGGAATTTCAATCTCCATCGAATGCTTGGGTTTACGCATTGAATCTCGCGGAGTGATAGCCAGATGGCGACCTACGTGAATTATCGGAATGGTTTCATCAATCTCTTGTGACTCACCAACTATGAGTAGCTGCCATCCCTGCGGGTATTTCCCATCCTGACTATAAACATCCTCATAAACGGCGTTGGTGGCTTCACGACCAGGTTTTGATAATTGATAGGTGACTTCACGTCCGGCTTTTTCAGAAGTAATCCAGCCGTCCTTTTTTAATCGGTGCAGCGCCACCCTGATAGCCTCAGGCTTAATGCCCAACGGTTCAAGCATAGCGCGTATCTCTTTACCAGTGAGATGAGTTCCATCCAGATCCCCGAACAGAGTCACTATCAGTGACCAGGTTTTTATCGGTGCAAGATTGCATAGATCACTAATCAAAACGCCTATGTCACTCAAGACTAATTCCGTGTATATAAGTTCATCGTCAACAGTTCATACTCAGCAACTTTTTCGTCATCCTGATTGCTAACCGTGACATGCCAACGCACTTCACCATATTCATCATTGCGCGGCGTTTTATATTTTACCGTAAGTCTGACCTTAATCGATTGTCCTGCAGTCACCGGCTTCATAAAGCGCAGGTTGTCTAATCCGGTATTTGCCAATACAGGGCCCTCGTCGGGTTGCACAAAAAGACCAGCAGCAAAGCTCAATAGCAAATAGCCATGCGCAACTCTGTCTGGAAAGAACGGGTTACGTTTTGCCGCCTCTGCATCCATATGTGCGTAAAACGTGTCGCCGGTAAACTCGGCAAAATGTTCAATATCCTCAATGCTAATCTCGCGAGATTCGGTATTGAAGGTCTCTCCAATTTCGAGCTCATGGAATGTGCGTTTGAATGGATGATCGTGATGACTTAGCTCAGTAGATCCTGGCACCCATTTTCTACCGATAGCACTAAGAATATTCGGACTGCCCTGAATCGCGGTACGTTGCATGTAATGCATCACACCTCGTACGCCACCCATCTCTTCACCACCTCCTGCGCGACCCGGACCACCGTGCACCATATGCGGCAGCGGTGAGCCATGTCCGGTAGCCTCTTTCATCGACTCACGATTGTTAAAGTAGATTCGGCCGTGAAATGCACCGGCAACCAGTGCCACTTCGCGTGCGACTTCTGCATCGTGAGTAATAACAGAGGCCACCAGACTTCCCTGCCCGCGATTTACCAACTGAATTGCATGTTCAAGATCACGGTAAGGCATCACTGTCGATACAGGGCCAAATGCTTCGACTTCGTGTACGTTATTAGATGTATCAGGCGAATCACAATGAAAAAGCATAGGCGAAACAAAAGCACCATTGCTAATTCCATTGCTTGTTTCAGATGTCTGTACCTCGAAACTTTCAGGATCACCAAAAACCAGTTCGGCCTCTTGGCCAATCATTGCGGCTTTCTCTAAAACATCTCGCTTTTGTCCCGCTGAAACCAGTGCACCCATATGGGTGCTCTCACGACGCGGATCTCCTATCGTGATTTTCGACAAGCTTGATTCCAGTGAATCCAAAACCGCTTCTACCTGCTCCTGTGGAGCAATTATGCGACGAATAGCAGTACATTTTTGACCCGCTTTGGCGGTCATTTCACGGGTAACTTCCTTTACAAATAAATCGAACTCAGATGTACCTGCTGCGGCATCAGGACCCAGTATTGATGCATTAAGACTGTCCTGTTCTGCGATGAAGCGAATTGAGTTTTTCAATATGACAGGTGTTGCTCGCAGCTTTAGTGCAGTATCTGCCGAACCGGTAAAGCTCACAACATCCTGACTAGTGAGTTGGTTCAACATAGAGCCAAGTCCGCCTGAAACAAGTTGCAACGCACCCTTTGGCAGCAGTCCGCTATCAAGTAATAACCTGACGCAATGCTCAGTGACATAACAGGTCGCAGTCGCAGGCTTTACAATAGCTGGAAGTCCGGCGAGTAGCGTTGGTGCCAGTTTTTCAAGCATGCCCCACACCGGAAAGTTAAACGCATTGATATGAACAGCGACACCCTGCAAGGAAGTGCATATATGCTGCCCTGCAAATGTACCGTTACGCGATAGCTGTTCAAGTTCACCATCGAGGTAAATATTGTCGTCGGGCATCTCGCGACGTCCCTTCGACGCAAATACCAGCATGGTGCCAATCCCACCGTCGATATCTATTAAATGGTCTTTTTGAGTGGCACCTGTGGCAAAAGAAATATCATACAAAGCCTGCTTGTGCTCACCCAGATATAGAGCCAGTGCCTTGATCATCCTTGCCCGCTGGTGAAAGGTCATGGATCTAAGATTTGCACCACCAACCGTTCTGGCGTAGTCCAGCATACTATCCACATCAAGAGAATCATTGCCGGCTCTCGCGATTAGTTCACCGGTTATAGCGGAATGAATCTCACGGGCATTGCTGTCTACGCATATCCACTGACCTGCTGCATAACTCTGGATTTCCTGGACTGTCATCGTAAGCTTAACTCATGAAACCAAATTTGCGACAATTGAATACTTGCGCCAGCACTTAATGACCACTCTGGTCGTAATCCCAAACCACCTTATCCGATGTGACCGGATAGCATTGACAGGTAAGAACAAACCCTGCTTCAACTTCATAATCTTCCAGAGAATGGTTGGCAACCATCTGAACTTCACCTTCAAGCAGCATCGCTTTACATGTTGAACAGACGCCCGCCTTACAAGCGAACGGTGCATCCAGATTGTTTTCAAGGGCTGATTCCAACAAACTGGTTTCAGGCTTTATCATGACAGACCGGGCCTCGCCACCGATCGTTACTTTACCCTCAACACCGTCTTTAGAGATTGATGCACTGGCTGCAGGGAGTTTTGCGCGCCCTGGCTGACCACTGGCAAATAATTCAAATCGAATTTTTTCTTTCGCGACGCCACCGGATTCAAGACTTGCCGCAACCTCTTTCATCATCGGCTCAGGACCACATATAAAAGCCATGGTAATGCCACTTATATCAATCCATTGCTGAAATAGTGCTTTGCATTTTGTGGCATCCAGCGGGCCTCTGAAGAGCTCAATATCCTGCGAGTCATCATCAAGCATATGCACCACATTGAATCGCCCCATATATTCGTTCTTAAGATCCTCAAGTTCTTCACGGAACATAATCGTGTTAGCGTTCCGGTTGGCATAGATCAATGTAAATCGGCAATCCAGCTCACTCACAAGTGCTGTCTTGATTATCGATAGCACAGGTGTAATACCAGAGCCTGCTGCAAATGCCAGATAGTGTGGATTTTCATCGCTGGATTCAGCGTAGAAGTTACCCATTGGAGGCATTACTTCAAGCGTATCACCAACCGCAAGACTGGTATTAGCCCAGGTGGAAAAAGTACCTCCATCAACGCGTTTAATACCGACTTGCAAAATATTGTCTTGCCTGGCGGCACATATTGAATAGGATCGACGAAGTTCTTCTCCATCGAACACCCTACGAAATGTCAGATATTGTCCCTGTGTAAATTTAAAGGTACTGGCAAATGCATTAGCATCTTCAGGTGTAAGAGTTACCACTACCGCATCACGAATAGTTTTATGGATATCAGTGATAGTGAGTGTGTGGAACTGAGGCATACTAAATACACTTAAAGTAGTCGAATGGCTCAAGGCAATCGAGACAGCGCCATTGAGCCTTGCAAGGAGTTGATCCGAACTGGCTTACCTTTTCTACACTGCCAGATTTACACAACGGACAATGCTCTGGTGTTCCTGCGGCTCTTGGCGGCGCTATGCCATATTCTTCAAGCAGGGCACGCCCCTTCTCAGATAACCAGTCGGTAGTCCATGGCGGTGCAATCTTTGTATTCAGCTCAAGGCTGGTGACACCTTGCTTTTTCAACTCAGCTTCTATGTCAGTGGCGATCACACTCATTGCCGGGCAGCCTGAGTAAGTCGGTGTGATGGTGACGGTCACTTTGTCGGCATTCACTGTTACTTCGCGTACAACACCCAGATCGACTACCGATATCACCGGTATTTCAGGATCAGGGACCGATTCCAGCCAGGCCCAAACCTGGGATTCTTTCAACTGGGATTCATCTACCATGTTGCACCCGGGTAAGAGCGTTGCAGCACTTGCATGGTTGCTAACATATGACCCAGGTGTTCAGTGTGCCTGAATCCGGTGCGCCCACCACTGTGCGCAAAAGTACTATCCGTTATCTTCAGATTCGCATCATTCAGAGTACTGCGAACTGTGCTTTCCCACTCAGGTTTTAAAGAAACCGGAAGCGGTGCAATCTTCGCTTTAAACATGGTGTTGTCCACATCGTCTTGCAGAAAATGCTCCCCCGTATACGGCCACAATACATCGAGGGCTGACTGCATACGCTTGTTGCTGTCATCAGTTCCATCACCCAGTGCAACAACTGTCTCAGCAGAGCGCTCCAAATGGTAGAGCGCTTCTTTTAAAGACTTTGCAGCAATGGCGGCAATATGTTCATCAGCAGATTCACACAAAGCGGTAAGCCATGGCACTTGAAACGCATCAAACAAAAACTGACGCATCACGGTTCGGCCAAAATCTTCATTGGGCACTTCAAGCATCAGGATATTACGAAAATCATAAACGTCCCGCAGATATGCCAGATCATCTGCTGACCGGCCTGCCCCTTCAACTTCCGCTGCGTAGCCCAGCCACAATTGAGTCTGGCCGATAAGATCCAGTGCGGTGTTGGCAAGTGCTATATCTTCTTCCAGTGCTGGCGCAGTACCACACCACTCTGAGGTTCGATGGCCAAGTACCAGCGCGTTATCACCCTGCCTTAGTAGAAACTCAAACAACGGTTTCATTACATGTTTCCCGCTTCATCAGGGATATCATAGAACGTCGGGTGACGATAGATCTTGTCACTCGCAGGCTCAAACAATGGCCCTTTATCTGACGGGCTGGAGGCCGCAATGTCTTTTGCCTGCACTACCCAGATGCTGACCCCTTCATTGCGGCGTGTATAAACGTCGCGGGCGTTCTTGATAGCATGTTCAGCATCAGTTGCATGAAGCGACCCGACATGACGATGACTCATGCCATGTTGACCGCGGATAAAGACCTCCCACAGAGGCCACTCTTTTGAATTACTCATGACCTACCCCAAAGCTGCCTTTCGTTGTGCTTTCTTCTCAGCATGAGCCATCATCGCTTCACGAACCCATGCGCCGTCATCCCATGCTTTTCGCCGTGCGCCAAGCCTTTCAGTATTGCAGGGGCCGTTGCCTGAAATCACATCATGGAATTCATTCCAGTCCGGTTCGGAATAATCATACTGTTCTGTCTCTGCATTCCATTGCAGATTTTCATCAGGGATGGTCAAACCAAGATATGCTGCCTGAGGCACTGTTTCATCAACAAACTTCTGCCGCAATTCATCATTGGTGTTCATCTTGATCTTCCATGCCATCGATTGTGCAGAATGCACACTGTCATTATCTGACGGGCCAAACATCATCAATGCCGGATACCAGAAGCGGTTCAAAGCATCTTGCGCCATACGCTTTTGATCTTCCGTGCCTTCCTTAGCCATCTTGATCATGATGTGATAACCCTGACGCTGATGAAAACTCTCTTCTTTGCAGATACGTACCATCGCCCTTGCATAAGGTCCATAAGATGTTCGCTGCAGAGGCACCTGATTCATAATAGCGGCACCATCCACCAGCCAGCCGACTGCACCCATATCTGCCCAGGTAAGAGTCGGGTAGTTAAAAATAGAGGAGTACTTCATCTTGCCTTCGTGCAGCATCTCAAACATTTCATCACGAGTGACACCCAGCGTTTCTGCAGCACAATATAGATACAAACCATGGCCCGCTTCATCCTGCACCTTAGCAAGCAGGTTGGCTTTGCGCTCAAGTGTAGGAGCACGGGTAATCCAGTTACCTTCAGGAAGCTGACCGACAATCTCTGAATGAGCATGCTGACCAATTTGTCGAATCAGATTTGTTCGATAGGCCGCTGGCATGTAATCTTTAGGTTCAATCTTTTCACCACGATTAATGCGTTCCTGAAAATCACGGTCTGCCGGTGACATCTCTTCAAGAGAAACAACTTTTTTACCGGTGGATTTAACTTGTTGGGCATACATATCAAAGGTTCCTCAGGTACGTTCTAGTATTAATGCAACACCCTGTCCGACTCCGACACACATGGTGCACAAAGCGTATCGACCACCGGTTCTTTTTAGTTGATAAGCAGCAGTTATCACCAGCCGTGCGCCGGACATACCCAGAGGATGTCCGAGCGCAATCGCACCACCATTCGGGTTCACATGTGCTGCATCATCCGCAATACCGAGTTCACGCAACACCGCCAATCCCTGGCTGGCAAAAGCCTCGTTTAACTCAATGACATCCATTTGATCGAGCGAAAGCCCGGTACGCTCCAGCACTTTTAAGACAGCAGGCACCGGACCAATGCCCATTACTCGTGGCTCCACCCCAGCGGCACACATTCCTAGCACCCGGGCTAACGGCTCATGATTCTTGGCGGCGTTTTCATCACCTAACAACAGTGCGCCCGCACCATCGTTAACGCCGGATGCATTACCTGCAGTGACTGATTTATCTGCGCCATTGATTCCACTAAGCTGAGAAAGTTTTTCGATGCTGGTATCGGGGCGTGGATGTTCGTCCTTTTCTACCACCACAGGATCACCTTTACGCTGAGGAATGGTTACAGACATCAGCTCATCGTTGAAGTATCCGGCAGACTGCGCCTTCGCATACCGTGCCTGCGAGTTTGCAGCAAAAGCATCCTGATCTTGACGCGAGATTTTATAATCCTCTGCCACGTTGTCAGCAGTCTCGGGCATTGAGTCGGTGCCGTATAACTCTTTCATACGTTTGTTGACGAATCGCCAGCCGATGGTGGTGTCATACACTGAATTGGCACGTGAATAGGGAGTGCCGGCTTTTGGCATAACAAACGGTGCTCGCGTCATACTTTCAACACCACCTGCGATTGCCAACTGGTAGTCACCTGCCTTGATTCCTCGCGCTGCCATGCCAACGGCATCCATACCGGACGCGCAAAGCCGGTTGATCGTAGTGCCTGGCACATCGACTGGAAGTCCGGCCAGCAATGCCGCCATGCGTGCGACATTGCGATTGTCTTCGCCTGCCTGATTGGCATCGCCAAAGATCACATCGTCGACTTTGCTGAAATCAATAGCAGGATTCCTGTTCACCAGTTCTGCTATCGGCAAAGCGGCAAGATCATCTGTTCTGACCGATGCCAGGGCACCGCCATATCGTCCCATTGGGGTTCTCACAGCATCAATGATGTAGGCAGACACTACGTAGTACCTTTTCTGAGATGGAACAAAATGTCTTCAATAATTTATGTTACCAAATTATACGTTGAATTAATATTAGTAACATATTAATTGTCGGCCATTTTTATCGAGACCAAAGAACCCCGGATTAAAATTGTGCGGATTGCCTGATAGCAATACCCTGCACCTTGACTAACTGGTTCAATTCAGAACTTTAAATTTGTCGAAAATCTCAATTTACTGCTGCCGCAGTTCACACAAATCAGCAGACAAGAAATTCGTAAGCATTCCGTGATAAATCGTTTATAAATTAAAAAATCCTATGTTCCACACTCTCATTGGTGGTTTACCACCATCGATTCATTCGCATCTATTGAGAGACAGTATAAATATGAGAACACCTACAATCCTTCCTAAGGGTTTACGACCTGCACGTTTTACCATGGGTCTTGCAAGCGCAGCGGTGATTGCAACACTTGCAGCCTGCGATGCAAATACACTTGATGGCATTCAATCAGATCTTAACAATGGTGATGAAGTTAATATCAATTTATCTACCAATGAAGATGGCGATCTGGTCATTGGTTTGAGCGATGACGCTCAAGGTGGTGACACAGGTGGTGATGGAGATGCCGGTGGCGCAGCAGGCGGCTCTTTTCAGGTTACCTTTTATAACAACACTTACGATCAGTTGATGACTCCTCCTGTAGTTGCTATACACGATCCATCAGTACACTTGTTCCAGGTAGGTGAAGTTGCCAGTGATGCGATTCAGGTAATCGCGGAGATGGGTAACAATGCACCACTGGTTGATTTTGCAGTTGCAAACCCGGAGGTAGTGAGTGCCGCAGGTGTTGCAGGTGCCGCTCCATTCGGTGCTGGTGAATCTGTTTCAATTAACCTCTCTACTGATGCAGAAGGTCAGGTATTCAGTGCGGTTAACATGATCATTTGCACTAATGACGGAATCTCTGGTGTCGACTCGGTTGCACTTCCTTCAGGTAACGAGCCGGTAGTTATCATGGCACGCCCTTATGATGCAGGGACTCGTGTTAACCAGGATGACTCATATTCTTTCTTCCCGCCTCCGTGCAGAACAACTGCTGATGGTGTGACAGTTGATGTCAATGAGGCACCGCTTGAGTCTCCACGCGCACCAATCGGTGCTCACGCCGGCCAGCGCACATTGCCGAACACACCAGCAGGAAGAAACTGGGACTTCAATACTGACAGTGAAGTTTTGCGTATTGAGATTGTTCGCAACTAAACCCCTGTAATCTGCAAAGCTCCAAGATGTACCCTATCCGATCGGCCAGCAGGTCGATCGGATTTTTTACTCTAAACCCTGCGTTAATACCTCCGCCAAAGCTTATTGCTTATCCCCAATCAAGCAGAGCTTTCATCTCTCCCATATCATCATATACGCGTAAATTGCCTCCTGACAGTCTCCGGCTGGTGCAAAGTACCCTGCTATGGCACTATGATTTGCATACTGTTCGGGCCGAAACCAGCTGCGAATAACACCATATTTAACAGAGGTACACCTGTGCAATACTGCTCTGAGTGCGGCCAGCAAACTACTTTAAGAATACCGGATGGCGATAACCGCGAACGACAGGTTTGCCATAGTTGCAACACCATACATTACCGGAACCCCAAAAATGTCTGCGGCTGTATTCTGGAGTGGCAGGGAAAAGTCCTGCTTTGCAAACGCGCTATAGAGCCAAGGCACGGATACTGGACACTTCCAGCAGGGTTTATGGAAAACAATGAAACCACTATGGAAGGCGCCTCACGGGAAGCCTTTGAAGAGGCTCATGCAACTGGCATTAACCTGAAACTCTTCGGCGTCTACAACCTGCCACGTATCAGTCAGGTCTATCTTATGTTTCACGGGCAACTTAAAGACGGCTATATGAAAGCAGGTGTTGAGTCACTGGAAGTCGGCCTATTTGAAGATGCGGAAATTCCATGGGATGATCTTGCATTTCCAGTGGTCACAGAAAGCCTGCAACGCTACTTTGAAGATCGACCAAACCACAAAGTACACGTGGCAGATATACGCGGCCGACCGGGTAGCAAGATCGATGTTACCCGCTACTAGACTCACGCCGGTAGCAATCGATGCAAAACTACCATATTGGACTTCCCGCATGGGCGTTCGCTGGTTGGAACGGTAAGTACTTTAATACCTCTCCATCCGCTCTGGCAAGTTATGCATCAGTATTTAATACAGTCGAGGGCAACACCACGTTCTATCATATACCAGATGAGAAAACGGTAGAGAACTGGTGTCAATCAGTTGAAGGCACTGACTTCAGGTTCTGTTTTAAATTTCCAAAGACCATCACTCATGCACATCTGCCATCTTTTCATGACCTTGAGCTCTTTCTTAAACGCATCAAACCACTGGAAAACTACCTTGGTCCATTTCTGTTGCAATTTCCGTCTACTGTTGGTGCAAACAATGTCGATCGAATTGAATCGATACTGGCAGAATTGCCTGAGAGCTATCGATGCGCTATCGAGATACGGCACGAAGAGTTTTTTAGCAAACCCGAAACGCTGGAGCCACTCCTTGCGCAATACATGATGGGCCGCGTCATTATGGACACCCGGCCTGTTTTTGAGGGTGACCGCCAGCACCCCGAAGTTCTTGCCGCTCTGCACAAGAAGCCAGACTTACCTGTACCGGGGAAAGTGTATAACGGCCTAATGATGGTAAGACTGCTGTTACACCCTGATCTATCAAGTAACGAAAAATACATTGATCAATGGGTGTCCCGCACTGCAAAGGCACTCATAGCAGGTTGTCAGTGCTACCTGATGATTCACTGCCCCAACAATCAACATTGTCCGCACCTGGCATTGGTATTTCATGAGAAGCTCAGACGAACGTTAGCTGGCAACACGACTGAGTTAAAATTGCCAGCACTGCCGTCATGGTCAGTTCCACAGCAACAGGATCTACTATAGACATCTACTCTGGGTTATCTGTACTGGCTCATCCGCCATGGGCTATCTGCAATGGGTTATCTACTATGGGTTATCTACTATGGCCGTCAGCCAATTAACGCCTTAACCTGCTGCACCTGAATTTTGCCTAACGCATTGCGAGGCAGTACATCTACAATGACCACATCTTTTGGCCGCTTGAACCTGGCTAATGACTCACAGGATTGAAGCACAGCGTTTTTGTCTGCAGACCCTGCAATTACCGCTACCGGAACTTCGCCCCAACGCTCATCGACTCTTCCAACAACGGCAACCTCATCCACGCCAGGTACATCCCTGATTACACGCTCAAGCTCTGCCGGGTAGATATTCTCACCACCTGAAATTACGACATGCTTGAGCCTGTCATCAAACCAGTAAAATCCTTCAGCATCACAATGCGCCACATCACCGGTGCAGAACCAGCCATCTTTTATACTGGCATCAGTGGCATTTTCATTACGCCAGTATTTGCAAAATATATTATCCCCTTTCACTTGAATTTCACCAGACTCACCGGGCTCAACTTCACAGCCTTCTTCGTTACACAAGCGTACATTACACAAGATACCCGCTCTGCCGATACATCCGACTCTGTCGGCATGTTCGATTCGCTGGTAGATTGCGACCGGACCCGTTTCAGTGGCGCCGTACACCTGAATCAAGGGTATACCGCTATCGTGCACCTGATTTATCAAAGACACCGGAACGTCGGTCGAACCTATCGATATTGCCCTCATTGCCGGATAGCTATCAGGCTTCCAGTTTGGGGATGACAACATCGCCTGTAACAACGTTGGTACCGAGTTAATCAGCGTGATTTTTTTCTGTGCAAGAGCCGCTGCTGCATCATCCGGATTAAACCGTGCGTGCAATACCAAAGTGGCACCATACAGAAGTGCTGGTAATGGCTGAATATTCAGACCACCGACATGAAACAACGGCAATACGTTTAGTACTCGATCATCCGCAGTTATATCAGTCATGTGTTGACTCATTTCTGCACTACACATGATAGCTTTCTGAGTTAGTACCGCTCCTTTGGGTCGGCCGGTTGTGCCAGATGTGTAGACGATAAGGTACGGAGCATCTACATCAACAATGGCAGTTGGCGTATCACTGCTTGACCCTTGCGGCGGAAATTCGGATTCCCCAAATCTGGCTAACTGCATCTCAGTAAATGACAGATTTAATTCAGCTGCAGTATTTGCGAATTCCAGATCATGAAGCAGAAACTTTGGCTCGCAATCTTCAATGACATATTTCAGTTCATCAACCGACAATCTCCAGTTCAGTGGTACCAGCACTACACCACATTGTGCTGCCGCAAAGGCTGCAATAAACCAGTCCGGATGGTTTAATGAAAGAATTGCTACGCGATCCCCAGTTTTGAGATCGAGTGATTGAAAGTACTCAACACACCAGTCAGTCAATACCTTTAATTGCTGATAGCTCAGGTCCCCTGCTTCACTGTCTATGGCAGTTTTATCCGGCTGACACTCCGCGTGCACCTGCAGCCGTTGATACAGACTCATTCGTCGTCACTCTCATCTGGCTCATAAAGTGCCGCCTTACCAATCATGTCGGTGCAAAGTTCCGCCGTCCACGGCAGCATCAGAGCACCGCAACGGCTGTCTCTGTACAAACGCTCTAGATGAAGCGACCGAAGCATCGCCTGGCCGCCACAGGTTCGAATAGCGAGCTGAGATATCTCGTTGGCATTTTCCATCACGGTATATTGGGCAGCCCAGGCACGTAGCAACGATTCTTTATCCGGGTTAGGTTTTGCCTCACTGATACTTTGAAACCAGAGTGATTTGGTTTGCTCAAGCATGATGCGCATCTGTGCCACGGCAATCTGCTTGGTCGGGTACATCCGTCTCTTAACCGGTGGTGTTCCAGGCATCTCACCACGCAAATAAGACACAGTAAAGTCATAAGCTGCCTGTGCGATCCCCATATATGCCGGTGTCAGTGTCATAAACATATGCGGCCATTGGCTAGCCGCATGAAAATAGACGCCACGTGGCATCAACAGCGATTCTTCAGTAACAAAGACATTATCAAAAATTAACGTCCGCGATACAGTGCCCCGCATACCCAGTGGATCCCAGTGGCCTTCCACACTAACGCCTTCAGCATTGGCAGGGATAGCCACATACATGGTGTTTCTGCGAGAGGGTTTGTCGTCCTTATCCGCAAGTTCAGTACAAAGCGCACCATAGTAGTCAGCATGGCCAGAGAGAGATGCGAATATTTTCTTACCACTGACGTGCCAGCCACCGTCTGTGCGAACCGCCTGGGTACCAAACGCTGCTTTACCAGCGGCTGCAGCACCTCCTTCTGAAAACGGCTGAGCGTAAATCTTACCGTCTTCAATTATTCTCTTGTAGTGAATTTTTCGACCTGCCTGCAATGCACTTTTAAGGTCATCATCCAAAGTTAAACCATCTGCCAATGGCCCGGTCCAAAGACAGGAACTGACGTGCATATTAAAAGTAAGCGCTGTTGCACCGCAGTAGCGACCAATTTCCGACGCCATCAACATATAGGTTTTTAGATCTGCGCCATGCCCACCGTTTTCTTTTGGAATACAAACTCCCAACAATCCGGATTCATGAAGATCCTTAAAGTTCTCTGTCGGAAACGTCGCCTCACGATCATACTCAGGAGCACGTGCTGCAAACATAGATTGGCCGAGCTCACGTGCAAGTGCACACAGATTTGCCTGCTGTTCAGTTAGTTGCCACTGTTCGGGATCAAATATCGGTGAGTCTGTTTTCATTAGATTTGTATCATAATATTTGTAGTGCTAATTTATGCCGTGCAAAAAGCTTTTTACAATGCTGTTAAAGGCTTTACCCTGCTCAAGGTTGATCAGATGACCCGCACCTTCAATTTCGTGATACTCCGCATGGGGTAATTTCTCTGCCATCTTTTTCATGGTGGCAGCAGGTGAATTGGTATCTTCGCTGCCTGCCACCAGACATAACGGACAATTGATCAAAGCCCACTCTTCTCGTCGATCAAATGTCACCAGACATGCCAACACTTGACGGTACACATTGGCACCCAACGCTGACATTGAGTTTATCGCAGACGTAATCAGGTATTGTTCTGTCTTGCTGCCGACAATCGAAGGCATCGCTGACTCCGCCACCTGCCTCATAGTCATACCGGATTCCAAAGGTGACAGGCGCGCTTCAAGAAAAGCATTTTTGAATGAATCATCACGCCCGCCAAAGGCAGAAGTTGTGGCCACCAGTATCAGTGACTTTACTTTGTCCGGATAACGGTGAAACATTTCCTGAGCAATCATGCCGCCAATTGATTGCCCGATTATATGTACAGATTCGCAGTCAAGTGTATCGAGCAATTTTGCAAGACTGTTTGCGAGCGTTTGAAAAGACAGTTGCTCAAGCCGATCAGAATCTCTATAGCCCGGCATATTCCAGACAACAACTCTGTATTGATCAGAAAGTAATTCAGACTGTGGGGCGAAACTCGCATCATCTCCGCCAATGCCATGCAGACAAATAATGGTCGAGGTCGTTGCATCTGCGAATTCCGGTTCGGAAATCACACAATCGATCCCCGCCAGCATTGATCGGGTCGTTCTCATTGAACAGGCACTCCGTTATCTACTACCACCTGACTATCAAGTGTGATCGTGCATCCCATTACCGGTAAATCAAAGTGTCCGCGGGTGTATCGACCGGCGAACTCATTAGCACCGGTTGAATAAAGAAAATTTCCAGCAACCGCTCTGAGCTCGGTGCCGTTTGTGTCATTGCGACCATACATTGTCATGGCTTCGTAACGCGCTGCAGGATTTAAACCCCAGCCAATATGACTGGTCGCGTATGCCGCTTTATCATTAAATGATGCAAGATAGTCTTTCATCAAAGCACAATCAGCTCCGGCGCCTGTAATATCGGTTATATAGTCATCTTCAAGTGTCAGTGTGATCGGTGATTCAATATAGCGCTTAAATGTTAAATTTAGATCGCCTGCCGCCAGTACCAGCTGGCCATTGACAGAACCTGCAGCAGGGAAACTCACTACCAGGCCACCGGGCCAGTGCGCCAGCGTACCCGGCCTGTCTGTCCAGCCCCAGACACCTACCGTGTTGGCGCTTTTTAAATTAACCGATAAGTCTGTGCCTGCATCAGAGACTACCTGCATAGTCGCTGATGATCTGATGCACTTGACCGATTCCTTTACCCGATCTTTGAGCCCATCATCCGGCAACAGGCGGCTAAGCGCTTCCGGGTGCTCGTTAGAAATATTCATCACCCGCGTTCCGGACTGTAAAATCTGAGCTGTCTCAGGTGCATGCATTAACCCCTCGACAGTCAGATCAATCACAACGTCGGCGTTGCATAAAGCTTGTACAGCACCAGCCTGTGCAGTCAACGCGACTGACGCTCCACTTGATCGAACCACTGGGCCCGCAACCGATGCAGGTGTCGGTAACACCATCCGGTAGTATTGATGCCCAAGCTGCGCCAGTGCGATCTCCGCAAGCTCAATCAGAACGGCTCGACTACCCGCCTCTGCCAACACGATAACGGACTCATCGTCACCTATGCGGCAACGACTGAAAACCTGTCTAAACGCGTCCAGCCATACCGGATCAATCGACGTGCCCATTTAAGTCTCTCTCGCAACATTCTGTGGCTTGCAGTGTATCTCAATTGCTCCAATACTGTCCCCACAGCAGTTATCTGCTATCGGTACCAGTAAGAACAGATCAAGAGCAGTTGTGCAGCAGGTTCGCAACAACAATACCGGATTAATCGGTAGAGCCTGGTCAGGAGGCTACGTAGTGGGTAACTCGATGGAACCAACAGATCAGATTCACGCACAGACAATAGCGGAGTTATCCAATTAATAATCCTACGGTAGCGTCAATTGCTTCGGTTAACCAACGCCGCAGCAACAGTAAGCTCGGCATACTGTTAATGCTCGGTGGTATGTTTCTGTTCTCTGCGGTAGATACCCAGGCCAAATTTTTAACCAGTGATTATCACCCGACACAAATCATCTGGTTCCGGCAGATCGGATTGTTTATCGGAGTCATGATTCTACTGGCGATGAAAGGACCGAATATTCTAAAAACGCATCAGCCTGCTTTACAACTGACTCGCGGAGCACTAGCCATTTGTTCAGGGTTGTTATTTGTTTTTGCTATCCGCCATGCTCAATTAGTCGACGCAGTAGCCGTCAGCTTTGTCGCACCGTTCTTTCTGACCATACTAGGTGCATTGTTTCTTGGTGAGAAAGTAGGCTTTAGGCGATGGAGTGCTGTTGTTGTCGGATTCATCGGGGCGATGATTATCATCAGACCAGGCACCGGTGCTGTTCACCCGGCAGTTCTGCTGGTTGTGATAGCCGCACTGGTTTACGCAATGCGACAGGTAATCGGGAGGAAACTGGCAGACACTGATAAAACCCATACAACAGTTGCCTATACCGCGATTGTTGGCAGCTTACTTATTTCACTGCCCATGCCTTTTGTCTGGCGAACACCTGAAACCACTACCCATATACTTTTGATCATCTCCATGGCGACTATGGGTGCCGTTGCAGAGGTACTGGTTATCAAGGCACTGGAAGTTGCAGAGGCCGTAGTGGTTGCACCAATTCACTATACCCTGATTATCTGGGGCACAATCTACGGCTATCTGGTGTTTGATCAGTTACCGGATATCTGGACCTGGACGGGAACGACAATTATTGTTGCTGCCGGTATCTTTACTTTGCGCAGAAGCAACGCCAAACAGAGTAGAGCCTGATTCTAGCTGATATTGCTGCATCAACCTGCCGGACTTTCCAAACAGGTAACCCAAATGGCGCCGCCCAGCCCATCACCGAGTTGTATACCCCAGTGTTGCATAAATTCAGCGTGAATAGGGCCTAGATAAGTTGCCCTCATGTTGGGAGATACTGCATCATTTCG
>CALIHW010000207.1 GCA_938020525.1 uncultured Granulosicoccaceae bacterium
GTATCGAGAAAGTGAGATTTTGAGTCAGATATTTCGATCGATTGAGGCGAATAGTCATTCATATTTAACGATATCGATCGCAATAGCTGGCCAAAAGATCGCTTTCGCAGTAGATCATTCATTCTCGGACAAGCTCCTAGGTCGCTAGAATGGTGCGCTGGGTTAGATGCGTATTAGCATAGAAGCAGGCGGATGTGCGAAGGTGATGGATGGAAAGCAACCAGTGTGTTCAGTATCACACAGCACTGGTTGCATCCCGGGATTGTTTGAACAGTTTGTGGCGGTTTATCGTTGCACCAATAAAAATTCTGCTTAGCAGCTCTTCCATTCGGGTGCGCGTTTCTCTGCGAAAGCCGTCGCGCCTTCTTTTCCGTCTTCACTGTTAAAGACGAGATCAACCTGCTTTTGCTGGAATGCCCAGAACTCTTCTTCTGTTCGACCCTGCATTTCGCGAATAATTTCTTTGGATGCGATGAGTCCAAGCGGGGCATTTTTAGCAATCTTCTGTGCAAGTTCAATGGCTGTATTTAGTGCTTCACCTTTTTCCGTCAGCTCTGCAACCATGCCGAGGTCGTAGGCTTCTTCAGCCAGAATCGGAGCACCGGTCAGTGCCATCTTCATAGCGCGGCCGTATGGCAATACACGGGGCAGTCTTAACAATGCACCGGCTGCTGCAAATAAACCGACAGTGACTTCCGGTATACCAAATTTTGCACCTTTAGAGGAGACGATCAGGTCTGTTGATAATGCTAACTCAAGCCCTCCAGCCAAAGCGAAACCTTCTACCGCGCACAGTAGTGGCTTTTTAGAGGCTCTTTCCGTGATGCCACCAAAGCCTCGGTTACCGACCATTGGCATGCCGGTACTGACGAATTCCTTGAGATCCATTCCAGCGCAAAAGCCGCGGCCTGCACCGGTGAGTACTCCCACACTTAGGTCTTTGTTGTTATCCAGCTCCTCAAGGCTTGAGGCTAGTTGTTGTGCGAGTTCGAGGTTTACGGCATTCATCGCATCCGGTCGATTCAGCGTAATAATTATTACCTGCTCGCGTATTTCAGTAGTGACTTCATTAGCCATCGGTATTCTCCAGTTATGTTTTGTTGATTAGTTTCTTCATGCGATCTTCGGTAATAGAAAAATTAAATTTAATGAATGAAGAAAATGATAATAGCTAAATGTCGACACTGTGTAGTGCCATCGATTCATAGTGCGGCAGACATTGATCGACAATCTGTTGCTGGTGTTTATCGAGTTTTATGCTGTTCTGTTCGCGCGGTGGCTCAAACCCGGTTGATGCTTCCACGCTTTTATACCAATAGGGTGCCCAGACTCCATCGGAGGCTCTCTTCCCGGCGGGCCAGCTAAGCATGGCTTCATCAAAAGGTATGTCGCAGTGACTGCAAATCAGTTGCATGGCTTGTTGTGGTTTTTTGAGTAGTTTATATGAATCTAACACCAGTGGTGGTGAACCGGTTAGCTCGGTGACTTTACTAAACAGCCGAGTCTGTTGAATAAATCCGACATCGGAGATGTTTAGATCCGGACGTGACTTTGAGTAGGAGGCGACTACTGCTTCCGGCGTACGGATCAGGAAAATATTTATGAGTTTTTCCAGCCATTCAAGTGAAATATGCGGCAGCATATGATGAGTCATGTGTTTTTGATAATGAATAGGGCAACCGGGTTGTTCGCTGCTGACGCATTGTTGCACGACTTTCTGCCAGTCATTCGCCTGGCTGGCTAGTATTTCATCGTGGCCTGGATGTCTTTCAATAGAGTTGGCAAGATAGTGTGCATAGAATGGCTCGTCTGTGACAAATGTATCTGCGCGGTTCTCCCAGGCGCGCATCATCGCTGTGGAGATGTTGCGTGGTCCAGACCACATCGCTATCCGAAGTGGTGTAGTCATTGTTATGTTTTTATTTTTGCAAAAGAGTCGCTGGCAGCGTTGATGGTTTTTTCTATGTCATCATTGCTGTGCGCAGTTGAAATAAAGCCTGCCTCAAAGGCCGAAGGTGCAAGGTAGACGCCTTGCTCAAGCATATGATGAAAGAAAGACTTAAATATTTCAGTGTCGCATGCCATGACATCTGCAAAGCTTATCACCTGATCTTTATCAGTAAAGAATAAACCAAACATTCCTCCAACAAGATTGGTAGAAAGTGCAACCCCATTGTTGGCTGCTGCATCCGATATGCCGGTAACCAGTTGCCTAGCTTTATGGTTGAGTGTTTCATAAAAGCCGTTTTCACTTATAATTTTCATTGTTGCAAGGCCGGCTGCCATTGCAACCGGGTTGCCAGACAAAGTGCCTGCCTGATATACGGGCCCGAGTGGTGCCAGGTGATGCATGATGTCCTCACGACCACCGAACGCACCCACAGGCATACCGCCACCGATGATTTTACCCAGTGTTGTCATATCTGGTTTTACGCCGTACAAAGACTGAGCACCACCTTTGGCTACTCTGAAGCCTGTCATTACTTCATCAAATATCAATAGCGAATTGTTTTCATCACAGCAGGATCGCAAGGCTTCCAGAAAACCTGGCGCTGGCGGTATGCAGTTCATGTTGCCGGCTACTGGCTCAACGATGATGCACGCGATATCACCTTTGTACTTTTCAAAAAGTGCTCGTACGCTTTGTTCGTCGTTGAAGGTTGCAGTTAAGGTGTGTTCTGCAAATGAGGCGGGTACGCCAGGTGAGCTTGGTACGCCAAGTGTCAGTGCACCTGATCCTGCATTGACCAGCAGGCAATCAGAGTGGCCGTGATAACACCCTTCGAATTTGATGATCTTGTCACGACCGGTAAACCCGCGTGCAAGTCGGATTGCACTCATCGTGGCCTCTGTGCCGGAGCTGCACATCCGTACCATGTCCATCGATGGGATCAGATTGCAAATCTTCTGCGCCATGGTTGTTTCAATTTCTGTTGGTGCACCATAGCTCAGACCAGACTGTACGGCCTGCATCACTGCTTCTATTACCTGGGGGTGAGAATGACCCGCAACCATCGGGCCCCAGGAGCCAATGTAATCGATGTATTTTTTGTCGTCGCTGTCGTACAGGTAGGCGCCTTGTGCGCGGTTGATAAAAAGCGGCGTGCCACCGACGCTTTTGAATGCCCTTACTGGCGAGTTGACCCCGCCTGGTATGTATTTTTTGGCAGCGGTAAATAGTGTTTCAGATGCAGGCAAGTGCAGAGCTCCGTTTAATGTTTTATTGCGATCGAATAGATTCAAGCGCAGTTGCGCCCATAATACCGCGGGCTTGTGGTTTTGACATCAACTGCGGGTTGTGGCATCAAAAAGGTTGCTGAATAGAGCCGCGCATAGCGGAAAGTGAAAATAGTGCAGTATAAAAAGTATATGTGTGTGGTATGTGGCTGGATTTACGACGAAGAGACGGGGGTACCAAAGGAAGGTCTGTCACCCGGCACTCGCTGGGCCGATGTGCCTGACAACTGGGCGTGTCCTGACTGCGGCGCCGGCCGGGATGATTTCGACATGATTGAGCTGGAGTAGCTACCCGAATAGCGGCCCGAATAGCAAATAGAGCTCGGTGACCAGCTGCTTGAAGTGAGTGCTGGTGCCGGTTGCGCTGGAATGCTTCTTGTTGCTTCAGGTGTTTGATAATCCCGATTAAACCGTGCTTGTTAGCACTGATTGCCGGGTAATTTAAACAAGCCTGCAGGGTGGTTTTACGAGTGTCTGTTGGCCATGCCTGGTTCAGTCGAGATCAAATATGTCCCAGTACACCTCATTCTATAAGTTCATTTCAGAAGAACAGCGCGAGCGACCGTTTTCCGGCGGAAAGCTCACCGGCTTGTTGCTCGAGGTTATATCTGCCTGTAAGAAAATCGCCTTTCTGACCGGGCAGGGGCAGCTTGCGGGGCAGGCGGTGGGTGCGGCTGAAACTGAAAACGTGCAAGGAGAGCAGCAAAAGAAACTCGACATCTTATCCAATGAGCTGTTTATAGAATCGACTCAATGGTGTGGCTATCTGGCAGGAATGGCATCGGAGGAAATGGATAACAGTCTGTCTGTGCCTGATATTTACCCTCGAGGCAAATACCTGATTACATTTGATCCGCTGGATGGAAGTTCGAACATTGATATCAACGTTTCAGTCGGTACTATTTTTTCGATTCTTGAGTTGCCTCAGGGTGTAGATAAACCAACTGATAAGGATTTTCTGCAGCAAGGCATAAAGCAGGTGTGTGCTGGATACTGTTTGTACGGAACTTCTACTATGTTGGTGTTGACGACCGGCAACGGCGTAAATGGTTTTACACTTGATCCGGGTACTGGGGATTTCTTTCTTACTATGCCGGATATCAAACTGCCGAAAGAAACCAATGAATATTCGATTAATCAATCCTACAGTCGTCATTGGGAACCACCGGTTCAGCGATACGTTGATGAATGTCTTGCTGGAGTTGAAGGACCGTTAGAAAAAAACTACAACATGCGATGGGTTGCTTCGATGGTAGCTGATGTACATCGATTGCTGTGTCGGGGCGGCATATTTATGTACCCAATGGATGCACGTCTTGCGGCTAAAGGTGACGCAGGCAAGCTTCGCTTGTTATACGAAGCAAACCCGATGAGTTTTATTGTCGAGCAGGCAGGGGGTGTGGCAAGTACAGGTCGCGAGCGTATTATGGAAATCCGGCCGAATGCTCTGCACCAGCGCGTACCAGTGATCATGGGCTCGCAAGTGGAGGTTGATCGTGTGGTTTCTTACCATGACGGAACGACACCGATTGCTGTAGCGGGTTAATGCTCAGCGCAGATCCAGTCACCACATCCCTCGCCGTCACATTCGACAGGCAGGGCAATAAATGCCGGTAAAACATGACCTGCTTAGAATACTTCTGGTGAAAGCTACACAACCTCGTTAAGGTGTCAGGGCAGCTGCCGTAACACTTGCTCGGTGTCATCAGGAATTTTTAATGACTCAAGTATCGCCTGAAAGGTTTTGGGAAACCAAGTCTCTCGAAGAGATGACCGAGGAAGAGTGGGAGTCTTTATGTGACGGATGCGGGCGTTGTTGCCTGCATAAAGTTCAAACGGAACATGAACATTTGGTTAGGTATACAGCGGTGGCGTGCCGTTTGCTTGACGTTAGTACCTGTCGATGTACAAATTATTGGCACCGGTTGAAGTTTGTACCGCAGTGTATAACGCTAAATTCAGATAACCTTAAAGAATTTACCTGGTTGCCAGATAGCTGTGCGTATAAACGAATTGCCGAGAAACGCGGCCTCGCTGACTGGCATCCGCTGGTTTCCGGGTCGGCAGAGTCTGTGCATGAAGCAGGCATATCTGTAAGCGGTTTTGCTATCAGTGAAGAGCATGTTCACCCTGACGATTTTTTGTCACATATGATCCGTAATCTTGCTGATTAAAAATTGTGTACTGCTATTCTTGAGAAGGTGTCCGATGTACACTGTTGTGACAATAAAAATTATAAGCAAACTTGCTTACACGGCCGATAGGTCAGCTGCCCAAAGTATAACGATTGGCACTGATTAAAAATCGGATTTACTATACCCCGTTGGAGTTATGCAACATGACAGCTGCCCCTCAAACTCAGGAACGCAGACGCGATCTGGGTGAAACCATTGAAGCCTTGCGCGAGCAGAGACAAAACACTTTAAGCACATTCTGTAGTATGACCGGTGTGTCAAACCCCGAGCAGGCTTCGGGTGAGTTACCGGATATTGCGCCTGCAGCGTTGCAGGAATTTTTAAACCATATGGTCGATTACCTCGCCATGGGTCACTTCACTATTTATCAGAGAATCCTTGAAGGCAAAGAACGTCGTAGCGTAGTTAAAGATGCTGCCGAGCGCGTTTATGCCAGCATCGGCGAAACGACAGATGTGATGGTTGATTTCAACGATAGCTATGAGCATTTTGATGGTGCTGAGAGTGATCAACAATCAATCAAAGATGCGCTATCCAGGTTGGGTGAGATGCTAGCCATCCGTGGCGATCTTGAAGACGAGTTGCTCGAAGCACTCTCTTCGTAACATAGCAATAGATTGCCACATAATCCTGCGCTTGACGTCTGTTGAGTGCAGGAGTTATCCGTGTTAACAGTGCTTGTTTCAATGCAACGACACTGATCCATGGATGAATTCTACAAAAGCGCTTATTGTTACCTTCTAGAGCACAATGTCTTGTGCCTTGCGACTTCTACGCAAGACTCCTCTTGGGTCGCGCCTGTGTTTTATAGCGTGTACAACACGCAGATTATTTTTCTTTCCGCACCACACACCAGACATTGTAAAAACATAGCTCTCAATCAAAAAGTTTCGGCTTCTATTCAGGAGGACTACAAAGACTGGGCTGAAATCAAAGGCATCCAGCTGGAGGGAACTGTGTCGCGCATTGAAGATGAATCTGTACCGATGGTGGTGGAGGCGTACTCGAAAAAATTTCCGATAATCGGCAATGAAGCACCTCAAGAAATTCGCAATGCGCTCGATAAAGTGGGCTGGTTTGGGCTAACAGTCGAAAGGCTGTTTTTCACAGATAATTCTAAAGGCCTGGGCCACAGAGCAGAGCTTAATCCAGCGCACCTTTTTGAGAACTAAGTTCCTACCCGCTATGAACTCGGTTCGGGTGCGGATGTCTATGAAATAACTGTTCGCTTACCGAGATAAGGTATTTGTGATGAAACGTTTATATTTGGCAGCGTTTTTACTTGGGGTCTCAGCGTCGTCTGCGGCGATGCTAAACCGCGTCGACATCGGCAACTTTTCTACAGGGAGCCTTAGCGGTTGGGAAAGCAGGTCGTTCGTCGGGCAGACCAAATACAATATCGAGCAGCAGGATGGCCAATCCGTGCTGATGGCAAAAAGTGTCGGCAGTGCTTCCGGGCTGGGTCGTAAGGTTACTGTTGATTTAACTAAAACTCCGTTTGTGAACTGGAGTTGGAAAGTTGAGCGTGGATTGCCAGAAATTGACGAAACCAAGAAAAGCGGAGATGACTACGCTGCGCGGCTTTACGTGGTGAAGTCTGGCGGTGCGCTGGCTTGGAAAACCAAGGCACTTAATTACGTGTGGTCCGGTAGTCAATCCAGAGAAACGGTTTGGCCGAATGCATTTAAGCCAGGCAATTCTAAAATGTTTGCAGCACGTGGTTCTGAAGATTCGACTGGAACATGGCACCATGAAAAAAGAAACGTGCGTGAAGACTTTAAGAAAGTTTTCGGCAAAGACATTACGTCTATTGATGCTGTCGCCATTATGACTGATACAGACAACACTGGTTTAAGTGCCATTGCGGCATACGGAGATATCTACTTTTCTGCAGAATAGTTGTAATTGATTTCAAAGGTAAGTTAGGCAGGGGTGGTCGCTGGAGAATAAGTGATGGTGTTTCACTCCGACCTGTTTGTATCTCCGGTAATATCAATGTCTTCTCCCCATCGCTTCAACCCTGATTGTTGTAACACTGAATTATCGATATCGAAAAGATCAAGTGATCGCGCAACGATTTGCGTGATCATTTCATCAAGGTTGTTTGGTTTGGTATAGAACGCAGGTACCGGCGGTGAGACAACTGCCCCCATCTCCGTCACAGCCAGTGCGTTTTTCAGATGGCCTGTATGCAATGGTGCTTCACGTAGCATTAATACGAGTCTTCGGCGCTCTTTCAATACCACATCTGCAGCACGACTGAGCAGGTTAAAGGTGACACCACTGCTTATTTCACCCATGGTCTTTATTGAACACGGTGCGATAAGCATACCTCGGGTTTTGAATGAACCTGATGAAATAGCAGCGCTTATATCGGCTGCCGGATAAACCTGATCGGCAAGGGCTTTTATCTCATCAATTTTGTAGTCAGTTTCACTGCCAATAGTGAGGGCTGCAGCTTTTGAAATCACTAAATGGGTTTCTATAGCTATTGGCTGCAATAACTGCAGGGCTCGAATGCCGAGTATCGCGCCCGATGCACCACTGATGCCTATTATTATTCTGTCTTTTTGGCTTTTCACTGCGAGCTCCCGATCGATGGGAGAATGATAGCAGCGTTGTCGATGTCGGTTACTCAATTGGTGGAAGGAGTCTGCATAATGGCCAGTGCATTGGCCAGCTCAGTTTGGCTGGTGCAGTGATTCTCTCCCATTTGCCGAGTCAAGAGTCTGTATTGGGGGAGGCCCGTAGAAGTGTGTTGGATTGCTATTCCCTGTCATAAATACGACAATCCGGCCCGAATCTGGCCTGAATCCGACTTGCATAGCTTGATCCGATCTAGCGCGCAATCTACTCTCGTTTCTCTGACCCTCTGTGTTTACTAAATAACTTTAAGTGCCTGAAATTTATGAGTGATCCAACCTCGAGTTCTGATGAAAAAGAGTCCGGCATTATCGATGATTTACTGGCCAATGGTGCCACGGCAATGAAGGAAATTGCCAGTGCCTCTCAGGAACAAATTGATGAGATGGTCACTGCAGTCGCCTGGTCTTTGTACAAGCCTGAGAATGCAAGGGCAATGGCGGAGTTGGCAGTTCAGGACACCGGGATTGGGAATGTTGAAAGTAAGGTAATTAAGAATACACGCAAGACGTTTGGTACCTTGCGCGATTTAATGCGTGTAAAAACGGTTGGAAAAATAGATGAATCGAATGGTATGGCGCGTTACGCCAAGCCGGTTGGTGTTGTGGCTGCGATAACCCCGTCAACTAATCCTGCGGCAACGCCTGTTAACAAAAGCATGATGGCTCTAAAAGGCGGTAACGCGATTGTTGTAGCGCCTTCTCCGGCCGGATGGTCTACGACATCGGCGACGGTAACACTGATGCGTGAGGCGCTGGCAAAGATTGGTGCGCCTGAAGATCTTGTGCAAATACTTCCAGCGCCGGTAACTCGCAGCATGACCACGCTGTTAATGAATCGTGCGGATTTAATTGTGGCTACCGGCTCGCAAAATAATGTGCGTAATGCTTACAGCAGTGGTACGCCCGCACTTGGAGTGGGAGCCGGGAATGTTGCTGTCATTATTGACAGCACTGCAGATCTTAAGGATGCGGCACAAAAAATCGCGGCGTCCAAATCTTTCGATAATTCTACTTCCTGTTCGTCAGAGAACTCTCTCGTTATTCTTGATGATGTTTACGACGATGCAATTCAAGCGTTGGTCGAGGCTGGGGCGTATCGTTGTAGTGAGTCGGAGATAGCTCACATCGAATCCGAATTGTGGCAGCAGGGCAAACTTAATCGAAAGTTAATAGCAACTGATGCTGATGTATTTGCCGGGCGCTTAGGCTTCTCTGAAGAGGCGCAGAAGAGTCGTATATTTCTGGCTGAACAGGCGCAGTTTGACCCGGATTCTCCGTTGGCCGATGAAAAACTCAGTCTTGTTTTAACTGTTTATCGGGCGCGGGATTTTGATTATGCGCAGCAACTGGTCAACGATATTATGGACGTTCAGGGCCGTGGCCATTCCTGTGGAATCCACACAGGTGATCTGGAAAAAGCAAAAAAGCTCGCAGAAGAAATGGAAGTTGTCAGAGTGCTGGTTAATCAGGCGCATACTTTTGGCAACGGTGGCAGCTTTAACAATGCGCTCAACTTCACTTTGAGTATGGGGTGTGGTACCTGGGGTGGCAATAGTATTTCTGAAAATCTCAACTACCGGCACTTCATCAATATCACTCATCTGGTGACTGAGGTTGATGAGGATAAGCCGTCTGAAGATGATTTGTTTGGCGCATACCTCGCAAAGCATGGCGCGTAAAGAATGAATACAGTAAGAGCCTATATCGATCATCATGCAACAAAATCCCCTGACAGTGTTTTTCTGATCACACCGGCTGATGAAAACTCTGACACCGAGGAACTGACTTTTGCAGGTTTAAAAGAAAGTGTCGATTTTATTGGTCAACGTCTGTCGGCAATGGGTGTTGATCCGCAGGCAAAGGTAGCCTTTCTTTTAAATAATGGTCAATGGGCGACTCGGATTTTTCTCGGGGTTATGGCAAATCGCCGAGTAATTGTTCCAATTAATGCGGTGGCTGGTGAAACACAGATGCAGCATGTGTTAAATCATTGTGATGCTGACATAGTTTTTGTCGCACCTGAGTTTAAGTCGATGCTTTCAGATTTAATTGATAAGTCTGAACGCAAGATTGAAATGATCGAGGTTGATGAAAAAGAGGGTCCGAAATGGCCTGCTGATGAAAAGGACTCTGTCTCTGGCAATGTCGTGCCCACCGAACAGGATGAGGCCTTGCTATTGTACACCTCGGGTTCTACTGGACTGCCGAAGGGCGCCATACTTTCCCAGTTGGCTGTGATTAGCGGTGGTCGGAATGTGGTGCTTGGTCACGATCTGACAAGTGCAGACCGTGCGTTGTGTGTTTTGCCGGTCTACCACATTAATGGTGCGATGGTTACTGTGTCCGCACCTTTGGTTAGTGGCAGCTCTGTTGTTATGCCGGCCAGGTTTAGCGTCAAACTCTATTGGTTGTGGATAGCAGAATATCGATGTACCTGGAGTAGCATTGTGCCGACCATTATCAAGTATCTGCTTGATCGCGCAGAAGCTGAGGATTTCGATTTCGGAAATGAAGAATTGTTAGAACAGTTCCGGTTTGCGCGATCTGCATCAGCACCATTGCCAGCAATTGTACTTAAGCAGTGGGAGGAGACCTTCTATACTCCGATGATTGAGACACTCGGGCTGACCGAAACAGCAGGTACCGTCTCTTCAAATCCAATGCCGCCGGATATACGCAAGCCGGGGTCAGTCGGTAAGGCAGTTGGTAATGAAATTGAGGTAGGTGATGAGAACGGCGAGCTGTTGCCGGCGGATACTGTTGGGGAGTTGCTGATTCGTGGTGATAACGTACTAACGGAATACTATAAAAATACAGAGGCAACGAACGGTGCCTTTATAAAGGGCTGGTTTCGAACGGGTGACCTTGGAGTCAAAGATGAAGGCGGCTATCTCGCAATTACCGGAAGGCTTAAAGAGTTGATTATTCGTGGTGGTGAGAACATAGCACCGCGGGAGATAGATGATGTGCTCTATAAGCACGAGGCGATTTTGGAAGCCGCTGCGTTCGGGCTGGAGGATGAAAACTACGGACAGGAAGTTTATGCCTGTGTCGCGCTACGCGACGGTCATAATTGTACAGAGGATGAGTTAATGAATTTTTGTCAGTCGGGAGTAGGGAAAGTCAAGATGCCAAAGAAGATCTACTTCTTTGACGAGCTGCCAAAAGGACCTTCCGGTAAAATACTGCGATTGAAGCTGCCTGATCTCATTAAAAATATTTAGTATAAAGCAAAGATATTGCTCACTGAATGCTCAGGTGAGTGACATGGATAAATCCAGCGATGCCTGAGTTGGGGACTTCTATTTTCACCCAGTCTCCAGATCTTTCTAAGACGATAACTGCAGCGCCGTGCTGTACAGGTGTTTCTGTAGCATCTGCAGCGAGACTTGAGAATACTGATGCTTTGTAGGCCTTGATGAAATTGCCATTCGCATTGTTGTCGGTGGTTTCTGGTTGCGTGGTATCTGGTTGTAAAGCTGCTGGTCGATTGTCGATTGTCGCGGTATTTGTGTCCTGTGTTTCCAGTCTCTCGGGATCAACTGGAGCGGGATTTTCCTGATTGGTCCGGGTAGTCGCAACAAGTGCTTCTGAAGTTCTGTTTTGTTTAGCAACTTTCCCGGATTTTTCGTCTGTTGCATTACCGTTTTCGTTAGTGACCGGAGTCTCTGTTGGTTTGCTTTGTGAATTGTTGGTTTCATTCTCCGTTGTAGTAGTACCCGGGAGGTCAGTGTCAACGCTGTCGGTGGTTTGTGATGAAGATGCCAGAGTCTTATTGTCCTGAAGATTTGTATTGGCTTGAATTAGTGTTCTGAATGAATTGCTGTTGACCCAGTCAATAGCTATGGCAAGCAACAACAGGATTGTTAAGCCTTTCAGTAAGGATAAGAAAAATTTTGTTTTATTTTTTGTGGTGGCTCTACTAGATGCACGACTTGCGATCGGACGCGATACTGTAGTTTGATATGAATGATCTTTACCAGGCCCACCGTTCTGGATTGTAATTACACCGTAAGGTCGGAGTTTTAATTTGCTCCTTCTTCTTCTCTCTTTTTGTCGCATGATTAAATTCGCCGGTACCGGATCAGGCTACGTACTGTAACCGATCACTATCTAGCAGATCTGCCATAGGTGCTGGTTTTCCTATGTGATATCCCTGTGCAAAATCGACATTAATTGAAGCAAGCTCCTGCATAATATCCTCGCTCTCGACAAACTCTGCTATCGTCTTAATGCCCAGCGCTTTGCCAACAGCGTTCATTGATCTCACCATTTCAAAATCAACTTTATTGGAAGTCATTTCCTTAACGAACTGGCCGTCGATCTTTAAGTAGTCTACTTCTAAATTTTTCAGGTACCCGTAAGAGCTCGCACCTGCTCCGAAGTCATCCAATGCAATGGTGCAGCCTCTGTTTCTGGCAAATGCGATAAGCTTTTGAGCCTGAGCGAAGTTACTAATTACTGCGGTTTCAGTCAGTTCAAAGCAGATGTTTGATGAGTTAATGTTGTGCTCTGTAAGCTTCTCTTCAATAAAGTCTGGCATAGACGAATCAACCGCGCTCTGGCCGGATAGGTTGATGCTGAAGATAGTGTTCTCCAAAGCAGTGCCTCTGAGTTTGTCAATTTGAGAAAAAGCACTTTCTATCACCCACCGGTCGATGTCATTGATTAAGTCATAACGCTCTGCTGCGACAATAAACTTATATGGTGTAACAATCTCACCATCATCATCTATCAGTCTTAGCAGACATTCATAGTGATGAAAGGGATTTTTAGTGCCGGCATTGGTGCTCGCAATTGGCTGGGTATACAGGACGAATCGATCGTTTTTTAGAGCCGTTTGCAGCATTGGAAGGTACAGCATTTCCCCTTCTCTCTGTTTGGTTTCAACGTCTTCAGCGTCGTAGATGACGTAGCCGTTTCTGCCGGAGTCTTTCGCGGTGTAGCAGGCTATGTCGACTTCGGTGAGTACGTCATTTATGGTTGAATGATCGGGCTTGATGGTTGTCAAGCCGATACTGGCGCGAATTGAAAATGTGTTGTCTTGAGTCTGATAAAAATAGGATTGGAAAAACTCGTGAAACAATCGAGCTATTCCGGTGGCTACTTTAGTATTCTTGTTTTTACTCTGGTTGTTGGGTCTGTAGCCGTCGGATTTCTGATTTGTGGTGTTATCGTCATTGGCGCACTGGTTTCCGTTGTGTTTAGTGCTGATAAACCCAAACTCGTCGCCACCAAGCCTGGCAATGGTGATGTTTTCGGGTGCTAGTGATTCCAGATCGATAGCAAGTTTCTTTAACAGAGCATCTCCTGCGGCATGGCCAACGGTATCATTCACTAGCTTAAATTGATCAAGGTCGATATATCCCACTACAAAGCATCCGCTGGCTACCGCTTCTTTTTGTAGCATGATTTTCTCGAGCAAAGATTCGAATTTTCTTCGGTTCGGGAGAGCGGTCAATGCATCGTGCGTGGCCTGGTGCGCTAGTTTCGTAGTAAGCGCGTGTTCTTTGCTGATGTCACGCATCGTTAGGATCGCGCCGATTTTATTGTTATCCTGATCTACAATTGCTGACGAATGGCAGTCGAAGAATTTTGTTTCCTGAGAATTATCTAAAAGTTGCCTGATAGAATTTATTGAGGAGATGTTCGAGCTATCTGCGTCGTTATAAGAAGCTACCGAATTTTCTGCTGTGAAATTAGCGCTTAGTACTTCCTCTAGCGGTAATCCGACCAGAGCAGCCCGATTTGTGTTTAAGACATCCAGCATGGATGGATTAACAAATTCGATTATATCGGCCTGATCGGTTGTGATGACTCCATCCTGAAGTGAATTAAGTGTTACAAGCGCTTGCTCTCTTTCTTTTGCAAGTGCCAGCTTGTTGGCGACTGTCTCAGCACGGGAGATTTTAACAGCCGTAAAAATTGCCAGGCCAATCAGGAATAGAGCTAATGCTATCAGTCCCTTTATCATGGCAGAGAGTAGTTGAGTTTGTGTGACTCCTGCGGGCGTCCGATATACTACTGTGGCTGACTCTGAGCCGATTCTAAGATGGTGTTTGATCGGTAGTGATGGAAAAAATCTGGTCGCAATTTGTTGTTCATTTAGTCCAGCGCCCTGATTCACCAGCAGAGTATCGTTATTTATTGATCTGACAGAAATCCCGATGCTAAGAGGAAATTCATCGCCAGTTACTTGGGCAATTATCTCGTTGAGATCCAGGGTAATAAAATATCCCCCGTCAGTTTGTAGACTACGGTCTTCTGCGCTGTCTGGTATTTGGTAACCATAGTAGGTTGGTACAAACAAATTTAATTGCCCTGTAGCGAGCCAGCGCGCAGGCAGCTCTGCAGGGATAGGAGCGTTGCGTGAGATGCTCTCAAGTATTGCCGATTGAGTAGAGGTTAATTCGCTAAAATCGAGTCCTATTAGGTTTGCAGAGACCGGATCTTGCGGAAAAAATGCAATCAGTATGGTGTATTGGGATTTGGAATCGAGCGGTGTGATGATGCCTTCATCAGTGATGGTAGTTGGCTGGAACTTAACCACCCCGTGCAGCTGTGTGTCTGATTGCAAGTGCTCAAGGTCTTCGTACAGCACAACATCATATCGGCCAGTGGCAGTTATTGATGCTTGATTAGACACCAGCTTGTCAGCAAACATCTCAAACTGGGTTGGCTCAAATCCTGTCGCAGAGGCCTGGTGGACCGCTGCCATTGAATGCAGAGTTCCAGAAACAAGAGTCAGTTTTTCATTAATTTGTTGTGTTGAACGTAGAGCCTGTTTTGAGAGCTCTTTTGTCACTGTAGAATGTGAAACCCACAACGCCAGTAGCGCAACAATCGTAAAAATAACAATTGCCCCCATCAATGCTGACAATTTGAGGGTGTTGTCTGTCGTGACTGGCATTGTAGTGCTGGGGGTGGTTTTCATTCTATGCCGTTTGTGGCTGTGCCGTTGTTGTGGGTTCCTTGGTGCAGAGACATTGTGCAGGACGGCACCCCTTTTTCTGTCCGGAACTGTCGAAATCGTCTCTCCCTGACAGAGGTATCGACGTTTGGAAAAGTTACCTTAGAAGTATTCGGGTTATTAGTCGGACAGTAAGAAGAAAATTCTGCTAGTCGAGAGCGGCAGTTTGTAATCGTTTTGCCTTGCGCAGCAAGCGACGATTTATTGGCGTACTAAGCCTGCTAATAATGTCTTCGTTGACCCAAAACTCCCACTTTTTGTTGGATGCCATCGGTATTTCATTGGGAGGTGTGCCGTTGAGAATCCGGATCGCTACTTCCGCTGCCCATTCCCCCTGTTCGGTAGCGAGCTTGGTAAACCCGAAAGCGGTATATGGCATCATTGAGATATCTGTGGTGAAAGTTGGCTTTTTGATCACCTCAAGAACAGTTTCCAGTTCGTTATCGAAGGCCCAGTTTTTGGTGTCGGCGTTACTGCCCATAACTGCGAAGTCGTATTCGTTAATTTTTAGAAGCGCTCTTTTCCACTGTGAAAACGATGAGTAGTATAAAGGTTCCAGGCTAATCTTGAATTCTTCAGCGATGAGCTTCATGCGGGAAAAGTTTTTCTTTTCAAGCGCGATATCAGGTCCCAGGTAAACTGCTCTGCGTCCGAAGCGGGAAATTTTTACTGCCTCCCGGAGCATTGTTTTTATCGGTGCTACCTCAATAATGCCTGTGACGTTTTTAAAAGGAAAACCATATTCATCAACTGTCCCGTTGACGCCTGAAAATACAAACGGTGTTTTATCATCGCGGTAGTGTGTTGCGATCAGGTACTTAGCAGCAGTGTCGTCGGAAGTTATAACCACATCAGGTTGCCAGTCATCGATTACTTTGATAATAGAGTTGGTTACTTTGAAGATCTCGTCAGGGGACGTGTTGTTTTCGCTGTCCATTTCGACTTTGCGCAACTCGCATTGGCCCTTCATCTTTTCCCTGATACTATTCTCGATTGTATCTGACCACTCATGGCCCTCATGGAATGAGGATACATACAAACACTTCTTGTCTATGGACGGTGTAGTCGCCATAGAAGCCGTTGCCATAGCAAGTAGCAATATGGGAAGCATCAAAGGGCGAGGGATTGTCAGGTTTATAGCCTTTGTGGAATTGTTGTCGAGCATTGTCTGAATTCGTCCGCTGAACTTCCTAGTTATCGCCCGGATTGGGAGGAGTCTTGAGCTTCTTTTCGGTTACGCCATCCAGTTCGATCAACTGTTAAACTATTGTCGGGTATCGCTGATACTGGTCGACAGTTTTAGTTGACAATGCAACCTATTGCATGACGAATTTCTTGACAGCATGTTTGGGGAATGGCTCGGGTGGTAGTGAGTTGCAAGTGAACCCTCAAGGTTGGCAAATTCTTTCCTTGCTGTGGAACTGCTGATGATTGTTTGTGATCTGCAGCCACCGCAACTAACCAGTTTTTACGTTTGTGATGTTCATTCGTTGAATACAATACTTGTCGCTGGAATGGCCGTGGTCGATTTCCTTTTTGAGGTTGACTCAATGCCGAATGCTGCTGAAAAGTATCAGGCACATGATGCTCGAATAGTTGCTGGTGGCGGTGCCGCCAATGCTGCCTGTACTATTGCTAAACTCGGGGGTCACGCTCAGCTCGCAGCGCGTGTTGGCAATGACCTTATGGGTAAGTTGATAATTGAGGATCTACAGCGCTATTCGGTAGACTGTTCTTTGATTGTCACAACTGATGGAGCGCGATCATCTTATTCATCGGTACTAGTCGATGCGGATGGTGAACGGCAGATTGTCAATTTTCGTGGTGAAGGTCTATCTGACGATATCAGCAACATGGAAAGCACTAATCCCGCAGCCGTATTGGCTGACACTCGTTGGATTGCCGGTACTACAGCTGCATTTGAGCTTGCGCGCCAAAAAGGTATCCCTGCTGTGCTTGATGCTGAAGCGCCAATTGACGTTCAGTTATTGGAGCTCTCATCGCATATCGCTTTCTCAAGACAGGGGCTGGAATCGATTACTGGTTCATTGACTACTGTTAGTGCCATAGAGTCAGCATTACGGCAATTGGCGCAAAATAATCCCGGCTGGTTTGCGATGACGGATGGCGCTAACGGTGTTTACTCTCTGTACCAGAGTGAGTTTTTACACCAAGCCGCGTTGCCGGTTGATGTGGTGGACACTCTCGGAGCGGGTGATGTCTGGCACGGGGCTTTTACCTACTGGCTGGGTTGCGGTTACAATGAGGTGGAAGCGGTAAGCTTTGCTAATGCAGCAGCTGCTTTGAAGTGTGCTCGATCCGGAGGTGGTAGGGCATGCCCTGATTTGAAAGAAGTCAGAAGTTGTTTAGCTGGCATTGCTAATAATTGATTCGGTAGAACATAGCTCCGTAGCTCGATAGTGAATTGAAAATCGAAATTTGAGGTGTGAATTGACTGGAAGAACGGCACGAACCTACAGGCGTAAAGATAATAAAAAACTCATCACTGATGAGGATATTTATCATATGCTAATGATGCACAAATACCAGCGTGCCAGCCTTAGGTCCATCGCAATCAAGTTCTCGTTGAGCGTTACCGAAGTACGGACGATAATCGGCCGCCGTAGCGGTGGCTCCTGTTGCGGCTAGCCTGTCGCGCATCTGTCTGTTGAATTTTCTGTAGTAATTACCTCAAAAATATCTGATAAATAATCATGATGAGTTTGAAATTAGGCAGTAAGGTTGTAGCGTGTGTTTTAGCTATGGCTGGTGGTGTAACTGGATGTGTATCTGCCAATAAGACAGAGGCAGAGGTAAAGCCGGTGGCTGCGGTATTACCCGGTGTTGATGACTATCCAGTACCAAGTGACGCGGATTTCAAAGTAGACCTTACACTTACTAATAACACTATCAATACTCAGCTGATGACACTGCAGGATCTTCCGCAGGTAACTTTTACGATTTGGGGCTATGATGGACTGGCAGCAGATGTATCGGCTACCCGTATCAAGGTCGCTAGTTTTGATCTAAGGCCGCAATCTGTGCCTTATTACCTGCGCTTTAGTGATTCAGATCTAAAGTCTATTGAGTATCAGTCTGGATCCACTGACAATCTGAGGTACTACATCACTATGGGGGTAGATGTAGATGGCGACGGACAGATTTGCAATGGTGATCTCAGGCAGAATTACGCACTATCGCAGCCGGAAAGATTCTCGGTGACACAAGCAGAGGTGGTTCGGGAAATTCAGGTCAGTGAAGTATCCGGAGAGATTTGTTCAGGCTAGTGGCTATTGTGCCGCTATGGTGGAGCGGTGCATGTACCCGGTAACTGAGGGCCGCTCGTCAACCTGAACTTCTATCCATTGTCCTGACTCACCGAGCTTGGTCACGGTTTTACCAATGTCGAGAGAAACCAGTATATCGCCGTTAATATTTGGTGTGCCTCGAACATTACTCCACTGTTGTAGTACGGTTAATCTGTGGAATAAGCCAGCTTCAAAATTGGTGGATGAGAGTCTGGTCGATGCAAGACCGGTATCGGCTGCGGGTATTTCCAGGATCTCAAGATTTCCTGCTAAGTTGTCTGCAAGCGGTACGTCGCGTGTTGAAATGAATGTTTCCGCAACCTTGGCTGACGACGCTTGCGTGACGATAGTTGTCGGCGTCTCTGTCACGGGCTCGGTTACTGTTGTTTTCGCTACCACTGGTGTTACTTTTGATTCCAGAGCTTTGGCGCATTCTGCTCCAGGCTCGCACTCGTGCAAGCTGGCAAGGTTGAAAGGTGTTTTCGTGGGCTGTTCCCCCTCGTACCCATCGGCTGCGATAATCTCCAGTGGGCTTAAGTCAGGTGTGCTTGAAAACCCCAAAAAGACAATCAATCCAAGCATGGCAACTACACCACCGTAGGCCGCCAGCTTTCTGACCCGATCGCTTCTTTCGATAAACTCAATATCCTGCAGATCAGAGTCATTAAAAGTTATACGGCTTTGTTTCTCTCGTAGCCAAACATCCTGATTCAGTGGTGCGACTGGTCGCGGGTGTTCGTTGCGTACTTTGGCGTTTTGGCGGGGCGCATAATTCCGATCACTATGTCTCTGATCATTATGTTCTGGGTAGTTGTGTGAAAGTCCTCGGCTATCTCGATCTCTTTGGAGATTCTGTGGATCTCTGTGGCGAGTTGCAGAGTGGTGAAGTGAGCTGCGGTCTGAGTAACTGCGCTGCGAAATGTCGTTACCATGAGACGAGTTGTGGTCGGGATCAATCACCGCACGTGGTTCGTGGTGACGGCGTTCACTGTCAGTTCGATCAACGTGGTCGCGTGAAGTCGACCGATCGTGCTGATAGCGGGGGTGCTCGCTCATAACCCTTAAATCCTGCGGTAAGCTGATTAAATGTTGTTTTAGTACACGCGCCGCAGAAATCTATAGTGGCCAGGTTATTGGGCGCGATATTTACAATCTGTTGCCAGGCAACGCAAAATACCAGTGAGGCCGGGCGGACTCTGGCTGCCGGATTCTGGCTGCCGGACTCTGGCTTTCGGCAGCTCAAGATGCTCGCAGCTTTAATGCCAGTGATAAGCCACGCCATGCGTTTGTAATACAGACAATCGACTGATCCGATCTGTCATGATTATGGCGGCTCGGAGTATCGGGGAAATTGAATAATACCGGTAGACTTAGTAACGCAAATAGCGAACGGATAGAGAAGAAATGAGCTCAAAAAAACTTGAAAATCGGATTGCGCTGATTACCGGCGGGGGTGCTGGAATAGGGCGGTCTATAGCCGAGCGCTATATTCGTGAAGGTGCTCGTGTGGCAATTGCAGATATCGATTCAGATCTGGTTCAGAGTACTGCCAAAGACATTGGTGCGCTCGGCGTGTCCGTTGATGTGACTGACAGATCATCCATAGATGCAATGCTGACTTCAGTAGAAGCTAGTCTCGGTGTGGTGAGTGTTCTGGTTAATAATGCAGCTGTATTTAATTTGGCACCGTTAACGGAGATTACTGATGATCAATACCACAGCGTTTTTAATGTCAATGTCTATGGCGTGTTGTTTACTATGCAGGCAGTCGCGGACCGGATGATAAAGGCGGGTGTCAGGGGGAATATTATCAATATGGCGAGCCAGGCTGGTCGACGTGGTGAGCCATTGGTCGCTGTTTATTGTGCCTCAAAGGCAGCGGTGATCAGCCTTACTCAATCTGCTGGACTTGCGTTAATAGAAAAGGGTATCAATGTAAACGGCATTTCACCCGGTGTGGTTGATACTCCGATGTGGGCAACAGTTGATGCGCAGTTTGCAAAGTATGAGAATCTTGAGATTGGAGAAAAGAAAAAAGCGGTAGGCCTTGCTGTGCCCTACGGAAGAATGGGTCAAGTAGAGGATCTGACTGGTGCTGCAGTTTTTCTAGCCAGCGAAGATTCAGACTATGTGGTTGCGCAGACGTTGAATGTAGATGGTGGAAACTGGATGAGCTAATTGCACAGATCCAGGTTGCCTATCGAAGTGCCATGCCTATGTCGTTATAGATCTTTGCAATTCGATTGCGAGCTGTGACCCATAATGTATTGAATCAAATAAACTCTACATCATGTTTGATGCAGTACATTAGAGATAACTCTTCGAGATCGCTTATCAATCCCTGGATTTCAATCTGGCTTGCACCTCAAAAGACTGCCGCATGGGCGCGTGACAACCACCCGTTGTATGGGGTGGTAATATTACTGGTGTTGCATGTAGTTGTTACGTTGGTGGGTTTTGCTATTGATAGTCCAGAGCCTTCCGCATCACGACCTCCACCTGACAGTAAGCATAAGTTTGGTCTTTATTTAGATATCTGGGTAATGCCAATTATCATGATATTTTTTGTTTACTGGACAAGTTGTCTATATAACAGAAGTGTCTCACTAGAAAATATTCTATGGGTAATGGTATGGAGTCTGTTGCCAATGATTTTGCTGTCTTTAATCTCAATGCCAATGGAGATAGCGGGGATGAAAATTTCTGAGCCATTGTTTGCAAACAAGCTGACTACAATTGACGGGCAGTTGGCAATGGATCCACCAATTCCGCGGATCAATACGGACGGTGCGATTTACTTCGCCATCAGTACGGTATTTATTTTGTGGTCGTTTCAGATTCTGTTATCCGGAGTCGCTGTTGTGACCAGCGTTAGCGTTAAAAAAGCCCTGTGGATTCTGACTTTAGCGATGATTGCATTGATGTTGATTCGTCTGCCTTTTACGATAATTTTGGGTGACAGAGATTTGCTGGATGTTCTTGGCTTAAACGGGATACTAGAACCCTGATATTCCAGGCCCTGGTGCTCAAGGCCTGAAGTTTCCAGACCTGAAGTTTCCAGAACCTTAAGCAGGGCAGATTGTTCATATAAAATCCAGGGTCAGTTAAGTTTCAGATCGTTGGTATCAATTTTTGCTGACTCACCTGTTTTGATTGATTCCTCGGCTGCCAGTCCTATTGCCACTGCAATTGCACCATCAGATACACTGACTTCAACTTTCCCGTTGCCTCTAACTACATCCGCGAATTTTATATGTTGGTAGAATGTTCCCCCGTGGTGATCGCCTGCAGCGAGTAGTTTTTCATCCACAGCTATAGTCTCGGTGCTGGGTGGAACCGCTTGTCGCGGCATGTATGAAATATCTGCGTGTCTTGTAGGTGAGTCCGGCCAGAATCGATCAGGACCTGGCATTCGAACCACCAGTTTGCCATCATCACCCACCGCTGTAATGATTTCCTGCGGGTCAGAGCCTTCGGCAAACATGCAAAGATCCATGCAACAACGCGTGCCATTGTCAAAGTCGACTATAGCCAGCGCATTGTCAATGATATCGGGTGTTTTACCATCGTAGCGTTCGTCTAGATGATTCACATCGCAGCCCCCCGATGCAAAAATTCTAACTGGATTGGCACCGGTAATCAGGCACATCAGATCAAAGTAGTGACAACATTTTTCTACCAAAGTACCACCGGTGTTGGTGGAGAATCGGTTCCAGTCACCAACCTTTTCAAGAAACGGGTAGCGATGTTCCTGGATCGACAGCATTTTTAAGTTGCCTATTCGGTTTGATGCGATCTCTTCGATAAGCCTGCTGGTCGGTGGCATATAACGATACTCCATGGCAACCCATACAGGTGCTGTGCGTTTTGCCATCGCGGTGACAATAGCTTGCGTGTCTTGAAGATTTGTACAGAGTGGTTTTTCTACCAGAATGGGTATTTCCAGTGGTAGTAATTCTTCGAGGAGTTGATGGTGTGTGTGGTTAGGGCTGACTATAACTAATGCATCAGCAAGGGACTTCAGGTCTGCGTCGGAAGGTTTTTCTATAACTGTGATATCTTTATTGCCAAGCTTGTGCGCTGTTGCCAGCGCTTCATCGCGCATAGCACCGTCAGGATCGCAGAGAACAGAAATACAGGTACTTTCGAGTAGTGCAATATTGTGGATATGTTCCTGACCCATCATGCCAGTGCCAATAATGGCATATCTGATTTTTTTCATGCGCGTACTGTACAGTGTTGAAAGTACAGATCAAGCGCGTCGCCCATTAGATGGTAGCGACGCACTTTTCTCTTTCAGCACATACTCCGTTAAATTACACCACGCTCCCGGAGGGTTCTGATTATTTGCTCCGCGCACTGTTCTGCAGAATTACTGGATGTATCTACCAGCATTTCCGGGTTTTCAGGTTGCTCATAGGGAGAATCAATGCCTGTGAAGTTCTTTAGATCACCACTACGGGCCTTTTTATATAGACCTTTAGGGTCACGTTGTTCGGCAACAGCGAGCGGTGTTTCTACATAAACTTCCATAAACTCATCTTCTTCTAATAGAGCACGTGCCATTTGGCGCTCTGCACGAAAAGGTGAAATGAAAGCGGTCAGTACAATCAAGCCGCTGTCTACCATTAGTCTCGCCACTTCACCTATACGACGAATGTTCTCAACTCGGTCTTCGTCGGTGAAACCAAGATCTTTATTCAGACCGTGGCGGACGTTATCGCCATCCAGCAAATAGGTGTGACGACCTTCTTTTGCGAGCTTTGCCTCGACGATATTGGCAATTGTGGATTTGCCAGACCCGGACAGGCCGGTAAACCATAGTACGCAAGACTTCTGTTCTTTTAGTTCCGAGCGCAAGCCTTTGTCTACATCGACTGCCTGCATGTGAATATTCTGCGAGCGTCGTAGTGCAAAATTCAATGTGCCGGCACCGACAGTTTCATTGGTTACTCTATCGACCAGAATAAAACTACCGGTGGCTCGATTGTCTTCATAGTTGTCAAAAGCGATTTGACGATCGAGGTTAATGTTGCAGTTACCGATGTTGTTAATCTCGAGTGTTTTGGCTGCGATCTGTTCCAGTGTATCGACGTTTATTTCATGTTTGATATCAGTGATTGTGGCGGTTGATGTACTGGTACCGCATTTCAGTAGGTACTGTCTGCCGGGCAGTAGCGGCTCCTCATTCATCCAGACAATTGTGCTCTCGAACTGATTGGCAGAGCTCGCTGGTGTCTCTGTGGTAGAGATGATATCGCCGCGTGAAATATCAATTTCGTCTTTCAGTGTCAGCGTAATGGCCTGTCCCGCGATAGCTCGGTCAAGGTCACCGTCTTTGGTAACAATCCGTTCAATCGAGCTGGTTTTGCCGGAAGGTTGCACTCGAACCTGATCACCGGTTTTAATCGTGCCACTGGCGACCGTGCCTGCAAAGCCACGAAAATCCAGGTTGGGTCGGTTAACCCACTGTACTGGCAGCCTGAATGGTTTATTCAGGGCTATTTCCTGATCAACCTTCATTGTCTCAAGTAGAGAGAGCAGAGTACTGCCGTGATACCACGGCATGTTCGTGCCGCGAGCGGTGAGGTTGTCACCATTGAGCGCTGACAACGGAATCGCGGTGGAGCTTTCAATCTCCAGTTGTTCAGATTGAGTGAATTCGTTGAACTCTTCAACAATTTTGTTAAAAGTGTCTTCTGCGTAACTCACCAGATCCATCTTGTTTACAGCGAGTACAACATTGCGTATCCCCATAAGAGATGCAAGGTAGGTGTGTCTTCTGGTTTGGGTTTGAATACCTTTTCGGGCATCTACAAGAATGATGGCTGCTTCTGCGGTAGAAGCCCCGGTGATCATGTTACGTGTGTATTGTTCGTGTCCCGGGCAGTCGGCAATTATGAATTTTCGCTGATCAGTATTGAAGTAGCGATAAGCCACATCAATAGTAATACCTTGCTCACGCTCGGCAGCCAAACCATCCACAAGTAGAGCAAAATCGAGTGAATCACCCTGGGTACCATGCTTTATGGAGTCGGTTTCAGCGTTTTCCAGTTGATCTTCGGTTAACGCCTGTGACTCGTGAAGCAATCGGCCAATCAGTGTGCTCTTACCGTCATCAACACTACCGCAGGTAATAAGCTGCAGCATATCTTTGGTTTCGTGTTGGCTCAGATATTTTGCAATGTCGTTTTTTATAAGTTCTTTTGTAGTGGCCATTAGAAGTAGCCCTCCTGTTTTTTCTTTTCCATCGAGGCAGAGCTATCGTGATCGATCATTCGCCCTTGACGTTCTGAATTATTTGAAAGCAACATTTCTTTGATAACGTCCTGTACAGTCGTAGCTTCCGACTCTACAGCGCCGGTCAGCGGGTAGCAGCCGAGGGTACGGAAACGTACCTGTTTCATTATCGGGGTTTCACCCTTGTTCATTGGCATCCGATCATCATCGACCATGATCCATGCGCCATCGCGCAATACCACAGGTCTTTCTGCTGCAAAATATAGTGGAACTACCGGAATATTTTCCTGATTGATGTACTGCCATATATCAAGCTCTGTCCAGTTGGAGAGTGGAAAAGCACGAATGCTTTCACCGGGGCTTGTTGAGGTGTTGTAGAGATTCCATAGTTCCGGGCGTTGATTTTTCGGGTCCCATCGATGTTGTTCGTTTCTAAATGACAGAATGCGCTCTTTGGCGCGAGATTTTTCTTCGTCTCGTCTTGCGCCACCGAAAGTGATATCAAAGCCGTGTTTATCGAGTGCTTGCTTTAGTGCTTCTGTTTTGAGGATGTCGGTATGTATGGAAGAGCCATGGGTAAAGGGATTAACGCCTTTGTCTATACCGGCTATGTTCTTATGAACAATTAACTGAAGTCCGGTTTCCTTAGCGACTTTGTCACGGAATTCGTACATTGCCTGAAACTTCCATCCAGTATCAACATGTACCAGCGGGAATGGAGGCTTGGCAGGATAAAACGCTTTTTGTGCAAGATGCAGCATTACACTGCTGTCCTTGCCCAGTGAGTAAAGCATGGCTGGCTTTACAGCAGCAGCTACAGCTTCACGCATAATATGGATGCTTTCAGCTTCCAGTCTTTGCAGGTGAGTGAGTGTCATTGGATTCTTAATCGTTTGACGTTCGTCTGCAGCTTGCGTGTCGATGTGTTGATCGTTCGTCGCGTATGCAGTGCTTTTTGTCCTGATCTTTTGAGTAGCATTCATAATGGTTTGCGGATGTTGATAGAAATTGATTTGTACATGGTTATTCAGCCAGTCCTTGGTTGCGGGTGTCAGCATGGGGTCATGTCCGTGCCAGATAACAGTCAGCTTTGGTTTGTGATTTAGCAGTCGGCCAAAAAAATCGATGAAGTGTTCTGCGTCGTTGTTGTGATCAGCAGCGAGCCACAGGTATTGACCTTTGGTTGTGTGGGCATACAAATATTTTTTTATCTGTTTGTCCGTTGTCTTTGTTTTGGCTAGCGTGCAGGTGGTAAGGCCTGCCCAGAAAATAGTTGAGTCCTGCTTGCGGGCAGTCTCGGTTATTTTTTTATAGTCGTTGGTGAGCCAGTCTGTGAGCTCATCACTTGATTTGGCAGATTTGTAAAGATTGTCTGCACCGAGATTCCATTGTTCGACGTATTTGCCAATTGTGCGCGCGCTGGTGTCTGCGCCCAGCTTCTTTGCCTGATCTGCCAACAGGGAAAATGACCAGGGAACGTTCTGTTCCGGGCGGGCGAAAGCTTTGCTTGAAAGTGTCTCAAGCAGGTCCTCGGGAACACTGCGTTCACCGCTTGGGCGACCTCTGGGTTTGACGTCGACTGCTTCCCAGCCGCCTTTCAGAAATTGCTTGTGAGCGGTGATGATAGTTGGGGAGGACAAGTCAACCAACTCACTAACTTCCTTTAATTTCCGCCCTTCTAGCCGCAGTTTGACGGCTAACCGTCTGCGTTCGTTTAATGCGATAGTGTCTGTTGAGCCAGTGTTCATGTATGTTTTAGCGGTAGGATTATTAAACAATTAACACGAAATTAAATTATTAAATATTTAATTGCAAGAAGTGTGCAAAACTATGCTGGCGGGTTCAATTTTGACCGGAGTGCTGTGTTGTCTTTACGAAACCATCTGTAATGGGTTTTAAACACACAGAGCAGTCGGGGTTAAAACATTGTGAACAGCTGATTTTTCATTTGGATGACTGGAATCTACGGCTTACCCTACGCGCTCGGCAGGATTTGTTTCGATTGAGAAAAAGCCGAGTAAACGTATCGAGGTGAAATGATGAAAGTTTTTGTTAGAAAGTCGGTAATGGTGCTCCTGCCTGCTTTGTGGCTGGCTGCTGGCGCTGGTCTTGTTGCGGGGCAGGCATTGGCTCAAACGGATATAGATTCAGACAATGACGATCTGTCAGACGCCAGAGAACTCGAGTACGGCACAGATCCGTTGGTTGCCGATACCGATTCGGATGGACTTTTGGATGGGGAAGAAGTTGATTTATACCGTACGAATCCGCTGAGCGCTGACACTGACAAAGACGGTCTTTCTGATGGTGAAGAAGTAGATGTTTTTGGCACTGACCCGAATCTTTTTGACACCGACGGTGATGGGCAGTCAGACGGTCAGGAGGCAAATGAGATTATTAATGGCAACGGTGGGGCTGGCAACGGTGGAGCCGGCAACGGTGGAGCCGATGATGATGCTGATGCCGATGGTCTCGATGCGGCGCAGGAACAAGCTGCCGGAACTGACCCAGTTAACCCTGACACTGACAGCGATGGTCGATCAGATGGCGAAGAAGTGAATGGCAATGGTGATCCGCTCGACCCTGACATGGATGACGATGGAATACTCGATGGAGCTGAGGTTATCAATGTCAATGACAATGGTGAAGTAACTGATACTGACTCTGATGGTATTCCAAACTTTGCAGATCTTGATAGCGATGGTGATGGTCTGTTCGACAACATTGAGGGGTCTGTTGACTCGGATGGCGACGGTCTTGGTAACGCCTTCGACCTGGATAGTGATAACGACGGAATTTCTGACTTGAGAGAGTCTGGTGGGCTCGATGCCAATAGTGATGGCCGGGTTGACAATGCTGGTGCGCAATTGATGCCGATTGACAGTGACGGTGATGGGGTTCCGGATAACCTGGATCTTGACTCTGATAATGACGGCGTCCCTGATCTGGTTGAGACGCAACAGCCAGATGCTAACGGTGATGGCCGGGTAGATAACTTCACTGATAGCAACTTGGATGGCTTCGCAGATTCTCTGTCAGATGGTGGTTCAATTGACGTTGATACTGATGCCGACGGTTTGCCAGACAGGATTGATCCTGATTCTGATAATGATGGCTTATCTGATCTTGTTGAGTCCGGTGGAGTAGATACTGACAGTGATCAGACCGTTGATTTATTCGACGACACTAATGGCGACGGGTTTGATGATGGTTTAAGTGGTATGGAGATCGATTTGGTTGACAGCGATGGTGATGGTATCAACGATATAACCGATAACGAGGGTATTGTGGTAGCACCGACTGGTGTGGCGAGTGATGGTGGTTTAGTAACCGGACTTAGTGGTAGCGGTGCAGGGTGCTCAGTGATCGCTCATTCGAGTCTTGTTGATCCATCTATGCCATTGTTGTTGCTGCTTTCTTTGGGTGGTTTGCTCTACAGTCGTCGGGCTTATGCTCAGCCTAAGCCCGAGCCAGTTTCCAAAGATTAGCTATTTGATGACTTAAGCGATTGCTCTGATGACAAAAAAAACGC
>CALIHW010000208.1 GCA_938020525.1 uncultured Granulosicoccaceae bacterium
ACTTGATCTATCTCAGCGCCATTCGCTGTTTTCCATCGACGCCATTGACTTCCATATACCGGACCCAGATCACCCCACTTTTTTGCAAACTCATCACTGCCAAGAATCTTTGCTTCAAAATCTGCCTGTGTGATATCTACATTATTTTGTTCGCGGTATTTTTTCAACGGCCAGTCTGACCAGATTTTCACACCCTGCTCCAGCAACTCACGGATGTTGTCGCCACCGCTCAACATCCATAGCATTTCCTTAAATGCAGTTTTCCAGTAAACCTGTTTGGTAGTGAAAACAGGAAACCCATCAGCCAGATCAAAGCGCATTTGATGACCAAAAACCGCGCGCGTACCAACACCGGTCCGATCTATCCGCTCATCACCTCGATCAATTAACAGCTGCAATAAATCAAGATACTGTTGCTCTGGATGATTTTTTATCATGTTGATTGCGCAGCCGGAAACACACCACGCTTATAGCCATACCAGATTAGAAACAGACCTGTCAGTATCATTGGAATTGTCAGCATCTGACCTCGTGTCATCCAGTCAAATGCAACAAAACCAATATGTTCATCAGGCTGCCGGAAGAATTCAACAATAAATCGCTGGCAACCATATACGACAACAAACAAACCTGAGATGGTCATCAATGGCCGGGACTTACCTGCAAAAATCCAGACAATCAGAAACAGTACGATACCCTCAAGAAAGAATTGATATAGCTGTGACGGGTGTCGTGGCTCTGCCCCCGCGTGTGGAAAAACCATTCCCCATGGCACATCTGTAGTCCGACCCCACAACTCACCATTGATGAAATTACCCATACGCCCAGCGCCGAGACCAATAGCAACAACCGGAGCCACGATATCCGCCACTTCAAAGTACTTGCGACTACGACGCCATGCGAAAACACCGATCGCGGCCATCACGCCGATAAAACCGCCGTGAAATGACATACCCCCGAAGATCAGCATTCTCGGATTCTCTAGAAAACCCTCAAAGTTATAAAACAAGATGCTGCCAAGCCGACCACCGACGATGACACCAATGGCACAGTAGAAAACCAGATCTGCCAGGTCATCTGCTGTAAACGGTAAGCCGCGTCGCTTGATATGATATTTAGCTAAAAACCAGGCGGCAGCAAATCCGATCAGGTACATGATGCCGTACCAGTGAATAGCGATCGGACCGATCGAGATGGCCACCGGATCAATGTTTGGGTATTGGAGCATCAGTGTTTCTCAAGTGTGCGAATAATGAGTACGCGAATAATAAATGAACGAATTATATCTACTCACGATTTCAGTATTCATTATAGCGAGCGTATTGCTCGAAGTAGACCGAGACTGATTATTATTTCCCTGGCTTAATAATTCCCTTACCAGATTCCCCCTGGCCTGATTCCACTGGGCTTGATTCCACTGGGCTTGAATTCCACGGGCTTGAATTCAGCGGACTTGATTTTCGCAGGCTGGGTTTCAAGGGGCTCAATTTTTTCCGGCTTAAAAGTTAAAACGGCTCAGCGCACCAGACGCGCAAAAATTGCCTTCAGATACTCGGTTTCAGGAATTGCAGCATGTACTGGATGATCAGGACCCTGATGGCCCCGAGCCAGAACCTGTAGACCACAACCCGCGCTGCGCGCCGACTGAAGCATTACCCGCTGTAGATCCGAATCTGTCAAGTGATGCGAACACGAAGCAGATACCAATAGCCCGTTTTTGCTGAGTAATTTGGTCGCCAGGGAATTTATTTTCCGATACTTCTCGGTGCCATTACGCTTGTCTTTGGCGCGCTGTATAAATGCCGGCGGGTCCAGCACGATGACGTCAAATTTTTCAGAGCTGTCCTTGAGCTTTGCCAGGTACTCAGCAACGTCGCTCTTTACAACGGAGTATTTCGCATCGAATTGATTCAGCTTTGCGTTATGTACAGCGCCATCACAGGCAGTTTGTGAGCTGTCAATCGCCACAACTTCACGTGCTCCACCTGCCAACGCATTGATACCCCAGGCACCCAGGTAACTATAGGCATCAAGCACTCGTTTGCCCTGGCAATACCTCTGCAACAACTTCCTGTTCTCACGGTGATCGTAGAACCATCCGGTTTTCTGGCCTTTTAAAATCTGCACATCAAACAAGAGTCCGTTTTCTTTTATCTGCACTACTTCCGGCAACGTACCAACAACAGTTTCTTCTCTTGAGTCCAATCCTTCAATCTCGCGAACTGCACTGGTGCTGCGGACATGTATCGATGACGGATTTATACACTCCACCAACGCCTCTATAACTTCGCTTTCAACAGCTTGCATTCCTGCGGTTGAAATCTGCACGACCAACGCAGAATCATAACGATCTACGACCAGGCCGGGTAAAAGATCGCCTTCGCCATGTATCAATCGGTAGGCTGGAAAATCGTACAGTGAATCACGAAGCTCAACTGCTGCATTAATACGCATTATCAGTAGATCTTTATCCAGCGCCTGATCATCGCGAAAACTGAAAACCCGAGCGCATATTAACGACTGCGGATTAACATAAGCGTTGCCACAAAAAATGCCGCGCTGCGAATAGAGAGCTACTGATGACCCGGGCTCCAGCGATTTGAGCGGTGTTTTCTTCGTATCAACCTCATTGCTGTAAACCCAGAGATGTCCGGCACCAAGCCTTCTCTCCTCATTTTTCTTTAAATAAAGTTTCGGTAACGCAGTTAATGCAGTGTTTTCAGACAATGAATTATTCTCGTCAAAAGAGCGATGATACAAATCGAAAAAGCAGGAACCGAAATCCGGTTTTCCTGACCGAAGGAGAAAATCTGCAATGGCCAATAAACCGAAGCAGCCAGCCACAACCCAAGCAGCCAGTTAGCCGGGTACCCAGTCAGCCCGGTAACCAGTCAGCCCAGGGGCCGTCAACAAGGCTGACCAGTTAAATAGAATCGCCAAGTTTGTGATAAGCACTCCCGTAGTACAACAACGGTGGTTCTTCAGAACCAAAATCAACATCAATAACGAGACCGATTATTATTTTGTGATCACTGGCCTGATGGCTTGCAACGGTCTCACACTGCAGACACAACGGACAATCAGACAGTACAGGCAGATTATTGGAAGACAGCTGCCAGTCGACACCCTCAAATTTATCAATATCCGGAGTAGCAAAGCGATTCGATAAATCAGTCTGTTTTTCGCTCAGCACATGTACTGCAAATTTATCGCAGTTTGCAAATACCTCGTATTCTGATGCCTGAGTGCCAGCACTCCAAAGCACCATAGGCGGATCCAGTGACACCGAGTTAAAGCTACTGGCTGTCATACCCACTTTCCTGTCATTTGTCCCCACCGTCGTCACAACGGTAACGCCGGTGGCGAATCGCCCAAAAGCGCTGCGGATGAGATCTGGTTGTGAGCTGGTCATAACTGTTCCGGTTGGATACTGCCCTCGGCTGAGCGATGGGCACTTGCCCAAATCAGGCAAGCGACGCAGTATAAAGCCAAAGCAGCACAAACTCAGCATCTGATAGCGCTAATTGAAGGAAACAGTCATGACCATTGCAACAACGCCAAAACCGCCCTACTACGCTGTCATCTTTACCAGCATTCAGTCAGCTGACGCGGAGGGCTACGCCGCAATGGCGGAGAAAATGGTTAATCTCGCCAGAATACAACCAGGATACCTGGGGATCGAATCTGCCCGCCAGGATATAGGTATAACAATCTCTTATTGGCAGGATCTCGAGTCGATCAAACAATGGAAAGATAACGCCGAACACATTGAAGCACAGGCGTTCGGAAATTCGCGCTGGTACGATCACTACACGACGCGTATTGCTCTGGTTGAAAAAGATTATTCAAAGTAGCCGGTTAAGTGTTCGATTCAAAGTTTTGGCGGGCAACATCTATTTTGCAGTGGACAAATTTTTCGCAAGCAACAAACAGAATGGAAAAACCAAACACCAGATAATGAACATCACCATCAGTGTCAGCATCTGAGGATTCTTGAGCGAGAAATCGGTCAACCGAGTGCCCATAAGATACGTCATCGCACCGGCGAGACCACCCACAACCATTGCAGCCACGGCATGAGACTGAAACCATTTCAGGCTGTGATTTAACGTGGTAGCAAACAGACCCCACAGGCACATCAGCCATATTGGGGGCCACAGACCGCCTTGCGGTGATACCAATAACCCTGCTCGAAGCAGCAAGCTATCTACTACTATACCCAACAGCACAACGGCCACTATCAAGCCAGCTTCCGAACGGTTGTCAGAGAATAAATAAAGGTGAATTGCAATAACCAGAGCGGCAGCAGGCAATGCCACCAGAGACCCACACAATACACAGACCAGCCAGGCAAGGTTGAATACTATGGCGTTGTATAGTGATTTTTCAAGCATTCAATGAAGTACAGCTCTTAGTAAGGAATGACTCCTAATGAGACAGCAAAAGCAGAAGACCCACAATACGCTACTTGTATTCAGCTCGGTATTCAGCTCAGTATATAGTTCAGTAGTCAGCTCGGTAATCAGGCTTGGCACTTAAAATTTGATACACCCCGATTACGCGTTCACGAAAACCACCTTCACAGTAACAGAGATAGTACATCCACATGCGAATGAAGCGCTCATCAAAACCCATCGCTCGAACCTTATCAAGGCGAGATACAAAGGATTTACGCCATTGCTTTAAGGTTAGTGCGTAGTCTTTGGTTAAATCCTCCAGCCCTATCAGATTCATATCAGTATCTTTTGCAGTGTGAGCAGCGATAACACTCAGCGATGGCAAACAACCACCCGGAAAGATATAGCGCTGTATAAAGTCCACCGACTTCCGCGCCTGATCATAGCGTTGATCAGCAATGGTAATGGCTTGTAAGGCCATTAAGCCATCTGGCTTCAAAAGGCTCGAGCACTTGGAAAAATAATCCGAAAAATACTGATGTCCGACTGCCTCTATCATCTCAATAGAGACCAGCTTGTCATATGTTCCCTCAAGTTCGCGATAATCCTTTAACAAGACAGTAATCCTGTCTTCCAAACCACACGCTCGAACTTCCTTGAGGGTATATTCCCGTTGTCTTTCCGACAGTGTGGTAGTGGTAACTTTGCAGCCGTAATTTTGAACAGCGTGCAATGCCATACCACCCCAGCCCGTTCCTATTTCAATAAGATGATCCTCAGGCTTTAACTGCAGCATCTGGCAAAGCTGATCGAGCTTCGCGACAGACGCCTGCTCCAATGTTCTGGTCTCATCATCGTTGTAGAGAGCGGCGGAGTACATCATCGTTGGATCAAGAAATAACTCAAAGAAATCATTACCAAGATCGTAGTGGGCTGAGATATTCTCTTTTGCACGTGACAGACTGTTTCTGGTGAAGCGCTCAAGTAGATTCAAAGCAATCTTGTTGGATAAATTGCGCTCACCGTCCATGTTTTTTAACTGGGAGATATTACAAACAAAGAATCGAATAACTGACACCAAATCCGGAGTAGTCCAATGGCCGTCCATGTATGCTTCTGCTGCACCAACAACACCGTTAACCGCTATTGCCTTATAGGTTGCAGGATTCTCCACTACAATGTGTGCATCTATGTCATTACCTATTACTTCGTCTTTACCGCCAAAATAATGCGTGTCGCCTTTATCAACTAGTGTAAGCCTGCCTCTGGGCATTCTGCCAACATGCCGCAACACCAGTTTTCGAAGCCATTTTTCTGTAGTCGAATCTGTGACAGTTTTTTTCTCACCCGATAAACCAGCCAATCGCTCGACTCGCCTGGGCAATGCTGTATTTGCGATACCGAAGTCACGTTGATCGATGCCAACCTGTGATTCGGTGTCACTTGAATTGTTCATTCAATTCACCGTATTTTCTCATACTAACTTTGTACTTTTATTGATGTTGTGGATTTCGATGGATGCGGTACAAAAGGCACTCGCTTCATCCAAAGCTTCAATGCCTGCCAATAGATCGCTGCCATTACCTTTAAAGTCATAAACGGGTAAAAGATGAGCACACTGTTTAAAGCACGGCCTGTTATTGGTGTTCGTTTAAACACTACACCCGAGTCAAACTGCACCTGACCATCCAACTCACCCGATCCAACATCACCTTTGCCCTCAAGCACTGACGCAAGAGAGTAACGCAACACCTGAGATGGCTTAGAGCCACGCCACCGATACACACGATCCATCGACATAAAGGGTGATACATGCATTTTTTTCTGAAATTCTATGGTTTCACCGTCCCCGTATGACCGCAGATCCAGAACATAGTGATGCTTCTCACCCCACGGTGTATTGGTGACCTCTATCAACAACGCCACAAGTTCTTCAGCATCAGAGTCATAGCAGTAATAACAACTGATCGGGTTGGTGTTGTAGCCAAAATAGCGAAAATTAGTCAGTACACAAACAGGTCCATTCACTTCCGCACCAATCTGGCTTTTAACTTCCTGTCTTACCGCGGAATCTATTGCCTGTGACAGGTCACCTTCAATGGAGAAGTAGTCCGCTCGCTTAAAACGCGCTGCGTGATACCACCTGGTACCCCAGAACAAGCTTTTACCTAGCACTGCATCCTGCTCTGCAAGATCGAGGTACATCATAAACACTCGATAACGAAACTTGTGATCGGTTGGATGATAGCGCTGGTGCCAAACCACACCATTGAAAACAGCACTTCTCACGATACTGTTTTGAGGTTCAAAGCTCGCAGATGATGTAAGTTCAGACAACAGCGGCCGCCCTGTCTGATTGTGATTGACCTACAGACTCGACTACTCGCAGAGCACTGTTAACTCCATCTTCGTGAAATCCATTTGCCCAGTACGCACCACAAAACCAGGTATTGTTTACCCCTGCAATTTCCGCCCAACGCGCCTGGGCGTCCACACCCTCACGCGTGAAAACTGGATGACTGTAGTGGTACACACCAAGAACTTTGCTCTGATCAATCATCTCTGTTTGATTCAGACTGACACAAAAAGTGCTGTCTGACTCTATGCCCTGCAAGATATTCATATTATAAGTCAGCATCGGCAACGGCTCATCAGCAGTAGGTATACCGCGGCTTTTCGGCAGGCGGTAGTTCCAACTTGACCAGGCAGATTCACGCAACGGAAGTCTGCTCGCATCGGTATGCAGCACTACCTCATTTGATCGGTACGGAATAGCACCAAGAATCTCTAACTCAGAGGCAGTAGCATCATTCAAAAGTGCCAGTGCCTGATCACTGTGAGTTGCCAGTATCAGCGCATCGTAGCGTTCTACGACTGACGGAGTATTTTCAGCAGAATATTCAACATCAACGTACGCACCACCACGATCAATCTTTGAAATTCTCACACCTGTTTTAATTGAGCTTTTAAAAGACTCGGTTAACGCTGGCAAATATCCGCGCGAACCACCTTCAATGGTATACCACTGCGGTCTGCTCTTCACTGACAGCAAACCATGGTTTCTAAAAAACCGAATAAAAAACAATGCCGGAAAATCATCCATGCCCTTAAGCGTTGATGACCAGATAGCAGCCCCCATAGGCACAAGATACTTATCTCGAAACATACGACCGAAGTTCTTCTTTTTGAGGTATTCAGCCAGTGTAATATCGGGTGTTAAGGTGCCGCTTGAAAGGTCTGCGGTTGCCACCCTGTTAAAGCGCACGATGTCTCTTAACATTTTCCAATACGCAGGACGCAGCAGGTTCTTTCTATCTGCAAACAATGTGCTGATGTTGCTGCCCGCGTATTCAAGACCGGAAGACTCGCAGGTAACGCTGAAACTCATTTCGGACTTTCTTCCACTGACTCCGAGCTCATTCATCAATGCTATAAAATTGGGATACGTCCAGTCGTTGTACACGATAAATCCCGTGTCTACGTTATATGACTTGCCTGCAACTTCGACAGTCTTGGTTGCTGTATGCCCACCAATCCTATCGTCCGATTCGAATACCGTAACCTGATGGTTTTTCGCAAGGTAATACGCACAGGTAAGACCAGATATCCCGGCACCAACAATTGCTATCTTCACTGGCAGCTAACCATATTCGCAACAACAATCATTGAGCCTCTAACGGAGCGTGGCATCATCGGGCAACAACTCATGATGATCGAACCAGTATCATGATGCTCGCACCAATTTGGGCCCGAGCCATCGGTACCATAGGGAAGGTATCAAAGACGGTAATTTCAAAGACAACCATAAACGCAACGGGAAATTCACCGTGAGCTTCCTTTTGGCTACGCCTTTAATGATACGACGAGCAGCCTCTGGAGGATGCATCATAAATGGCATCGGAAAATCATTTTGCTTTGTCATTTCGGTCGCTACAAAACCTGGATTCACTACTGTGACATCAACTCGCTTTTTCAAATCAAGGCGCAGTGTGTTAAAGATATAAATCATCGCAGCTTTGGACGATCCGTACGCTTCTGCCCTCGGCAAACCAGTCACAGCCGACAGACTGGCTATCGCTACAATCTGCGGCTTACCTTGCTGCGACACCTCAGCTTTTTCCAACAAAGGCAGTGCAACAATTACAGAGTTCACTGCGCCAAAAACATTCACATCATAAACTCGTCTGAACAAATCCGTATCGAGCTCAGCATTGTCTATGTATTCGCACCGCCCAGCACAGATTATAACGATATCCAGCTTGCTAACGATACCCGCCAATGAACTACGGACAGTGTTGTTTTCATGGTCTTGAGTAACATCGTAAGCCAACGGTACAATCCTCCCAGCCGCCGATGTGGCCTTTTCACTCAACGCCGAGAGCTTGTCAAGGTTTCGAGCACTCACCACAACAGTGTTACCTGCTTCTGCCAGCTGCATTGCCAACTCAGACCCAATGCCTGAACTGGCACCAGTAATCCAGATATTTTTATTTTCAATCAACACTTTCCAGATGATCTCTTAATTTATCTTCAATCTTTTTTCGCAGCTCTATTTCAATGCAACATTGTGCGCACGACGTTTAAGCCATTTGACAGGTGTACCTAACAGAGGAACATTTTCATACATCAATGCACCTACATCGTAGATGTCTTCGTGATACGACACATTATCTTCAAACTTCAACAAAGACACACCACGAACTTTAATTTCCTTACCACCACCAAGCTTCGGGTGCTGAAAATACATATCCCATTTGATGCACGTTGAATCAGTAAGACGGCACTCATCAAGATATTCGAATTTGCAACTGGTGACGTTCTTATAAACCCTTTCAAAATAGCGGGAGAGAGTCTCAAGCCCTTCGACCTTGCCCAACGGATCTACGAACACAATATCGGTTGAGTAAATTTGCGCCAGATCATCCGCCGAGAGTGAATCTGCTGTGGCGAATGTCTGCTTCAACTTATCAACAACTGTGTTGTTCATATAAATCCAGTGATATTGGTAAATCCAGTGATATCGGTAAATCCAGTGAAATTGGAGTAAATCTGGTGATATTCGATGCGTGCAGCTCTGCTTTCAGACGCCAACGTTAGCAACGGGCCTGTAACCAACGCGTAACTACACGAGCTCGAAGTAATACATATTGGTTGTTTTGTCAACTTATACTGACCGCATAGGCAAATCCGGCGTATTAAGACTACCCGAACCGCACAACGTTGGTTTACCCTAACCCTTCAGTCCGCGAACAAGGTGAGACTGATATTTCAATCAGGGAAATTAAAACCCCGCAATACGATTTTCTTAATCCGCACTTCGCAGGAGGTGCAGATTTACTTTTACCAACGAGGAAAAACGATGAGAAAACCAATTCATCAGCTGATTGCCGCAAGCGCACTGGTGCTCGGCAGCACAGCGGCAAATGCCGAAAGCGTCAACATCGGCGCACCAGCCTGGACTGGTGCACAAGCCATTGCACACCTGATACAAGAAGTCGTCGTCACCAAGATCGGCGGCACAGCAGAGCTTGTCCCCGGTAACAACGGTGCAATCTTTCAAGCCATGGATCAAGGCAAAGGCGACATTGATGTACACCCGGACGTCTGGTTACCCAATCAGGAGTCATTCACCAAAAAATATGTCGACGAAGCCGGCACCGTAACGCTTAGCGAAAACAGCTATGAAGGTAAGCAGAGCTTCTGTGTATCAAAAGACTTCTCAGAGAAAAACGGTGTGACCTCAATCTTTGATCTTGCACGCCCTGAAATAGCCAAACTCATGGATAGCGATGGTAACGGCAAAGGTGAAATATGGATTGGTGCACCAGGCTGGGCATCGGCAAATGTTAATGAGGTCAAGGTGCGCGACTACGGACTGGGAACTTTCATGGAGCCAATCCGTGCCGACCAGGCTGTGATGACAGCACGTGTTGGTGATGCAATCAAGAAAGAAGAAGGATACGCGTTCTACTGCTACTCACCGCATGCAATCTGGTTCCAGCACGACATCGTGCGCCTTGAAGAGCCGGCATTCGATCCTGAAAAGTATATCGCGCTGCAGCCTTCGGATGATCCAGACTGGTTTACCAAATCAAAAGTTATGACTGAAGATGCACTGAAGCAGGTACAAGTGGCCTATTCAAATTCACTAGCTGACCGATCACCTGCTATTGCAGACTTCCTCGCTAACATGGCACTGGATGGCGAGACTGTGAGCAGCTTTGCCTTTGAAATTGAAGGTGGCAAAGACCCGGCAGATGTTGCTAAAGCATGGGTAGAAGCCAACTCGGATCGAGTAGATTCCTGGTTAGGCCTGTAAGACGTTGTACTTAGGGCCGGACAATTGCGTTGTCCGGCCTTCACTTTTCCAGCTTTATGAATCGCCCGACAAACAACAATAAAAATGCACAACGATTCTCCTGCCATCTCAATCAAAAGTGTCTGGAAAATATTCGGTGATAAAGCCGAAATTGCACTAGCCGACATAAAACAAAATAATCTCGGCAAGTCTGAGATACTCAATCGTTACAACTGTGTTGTGGGTGTTGCCGATGTCACCTTCGACGTGCAGCCAGGTGAAATATTCTGCGTGATGGGATTATCAGGCAGTGGCAAGTCAACGCTGGTTCGTCATATTAATCGGCTACTTGAACCCACTGCCGGATCAATTCATGTAAACGGCAAGGATGTAATGTCTCTCAATCAAACTGAGTTGAGAAACTATCGAAACGAACACATTGCAATGGTGTTTCAGAACTTCGCTTTAATGCCACACCGCTCGGTACTGGATAACATTGCTATGCCGCTCGAAATACGTGGCTTTAATAAAAACAAACGTCTGAAGATAGCTCAGGAAAATCTCGACATGGTTGAACTGACAGGCTGGGGCAACAAATTTGCACACGAGCTGTCAGGCGGTATGCAACAACGCGTGGGCCTTGCCAGAGCGCTGGCTTCAGACCCTGAAGTATTGCTAATGGACGAACCGTTCAGCGCACTAGACCCACTTATAAGAAGACAACTTCAGGATGAATTCATGAAACTGTCTTCTGTCATGAAAAAAACGACAGTATTTATTACTCATGATCTCGATGAAGCAGTACGCATCGGCGATCGCATTGCGATCATGCGCGACGGCAGACTAGTGCAGGTCGGCACACCGGAGGAGATTGTTATGCAACCAGCTGATGATTACGTCTCTGACTTTGTGGCCGGTATTTCGCGTCTTAAAGTTGTAAAAGCACACGCAGTTATGCAAGCTGCTACTGAACAAAACTTCACCGATACTAAAGCGCCTACATTCAAGGAAGATGACAACCTCAGCACACTAATCACTGCTGCGATTGACTATCACGGCCCGCTTAGAGTGACAGATGACAAAGGCAGAACAGTCGGCTCAATAGATCGCGCAGATCTTCTGAAAACAGTTATTGAAGGTACCGAAACATCATGAGCAAGCCTGCCTTCGACCTGCCCACCGAAGAAAAGCAGGAAGACAACACCAAACTGGTTCAGGAATTTGTTGAAACCAACCCACATTACTACGAATCTCAGTTTAACAAGATCGGTGCGAAGTCCGGCTTTGCCCTAACCTTTAATTTTGCGGCGGCACTGCTCGGCCCTGTCTGGTATGGCATGCGTAGTCTCTGGAAATGGGGATTACCCTTTTTATTGTTGGAGATATTCGCACTCATACAAATTGCACGTGGTTTGTTCGGTAATCTCGGTGCAGAAGCGCTTGATCGAGTCTCTCAAATTGAAGGCACTCTCGCCTTTCGTAAAAAGCAACTCGCTGCAGCAATAGAAAAACAAGCAGACAACATAGCGGTGTTTGAACGCACTATTGCATCGCTTGAAAAAGCCATAACAGACATACAGGCAGAGGCAGTTGCTGTCCAGGCGCAAGCATCAAATATAGCGCTGGCAGGGCTGGTGATGCTACTGGCAGTAAAGGTGCTTGAAGGTATTTTTGCCAATCCAGTGCTTGAAAAACGATACTTTCACTGGCTTTCAAATCGATTAATTCCAGCCGGACTAAATAAATCCCGCACACTAACTAGCACCGGATTTGTTGTACTCGTAACACTTGCAAGCGTTGTTGGCTATGCATTTCCGGGTAAGTTTCAAGTTCTTCAAGCGTTTCCAACCTCAGACAAGATAAGGCTCACAGCGATCGAGTGGGTTGAAAAATTATTTAATCTAATTACTGCAAAAGGAGACTGGTTATTCACCATAATCACGCGAGGCATTCGCTGGGTTCTGGACAGTCTTGAACTTATATTTGTCGCCACCCCCTGGATAGTGGTCGCAAGTTTTATCATATTGCTTACCGCACTCTCCGCCGGTAAGCGCGCCGCTATCTATTCAGCGGCATTCCTTGCGTACATGGGTTTTCTCGGGTTTTGGGAGAAAGCCATGACTACTCTGGCGCTGCTCGGAACGGCGGCCTGCCTGAGCATTGTCATTGGCATTCCACTGGGTTTGTTCTGTGCACGTCGACCGAGACTCTACAGCTTTATCAGACCCATAATGGATTTCATGCAAACGATGCCCGCTTTTGTTTTTATGATTCCAGTCATTGCTTTTTTTGGTACCGGCAAACCGGCGGCAGTCGTCACGACAATGATCTTCGGTGGCACACCGGTGGTCAGATTAACCGTGTTGGGTCTTAGAGGAGTACCAGAGTCAATCAGAGAGGCTGCTATCGCCTATGGTGCTTCCAAGTGGTATTTACTGCGAAAAGTCGATCTGCCACTAGCAGCGCCCTCAATACTGGCCGGTATAAATCAAACCATCATGTTGAGTCTTGCTATGGTGGTGGTAGCGTCTTTAATTGGCGCAAAAGGTCTGGGTGAAGATGTTTTAGAGGCACTTCAGTATGCATCTGTTGGCAAAGGCATTCTTGCAGGGTTCGCTATTTTATTCTGCGCGATGATTCTCGATAGAGTTGTTCAAGGCAAAACCTGACTAGCTTTTTAGTAGGCACTCATCTGCAACTGAAGCGCAATCGTATTTTCCACACAAGACACAGAAACCGACATTTTCAGGATAGGATAAATTTTGATGATCTAACACGGGCGCACCCTTGATCAAAGCCAATAAACTATTGGCGAGTTCAAAACCGGTGGCTGTAAAATCCTCTTCAATAGAATAAACCTTTCGACCGAACCAACGCAGCGTATTTGTTGGTGTTTGCTTAGCAACAATCTGAATATCTTTACCTACCTTTAATCCTGCAGCTTCCACACCACCGATTACACCAACTGCCACAGACGCACTTGGACACACCAGTCCTTGCGGGGGAGATTTGCCTTTTAGCATTTCAGTCACGCTTTCAGTGATTTTATCAATTGATAACTTAATATGGTCAAAAAATATCATGCGACTTTCGAGACCAGCCTTATCTATACCCTTTTGAAAACCCTCTTGTAAGTATTGGGAATAAGTGTATTGAGTTGGTGGTGATATTAAACAAGCCCTGTCCACTCCCAGTTTTGCAAGTAGCGCCACAGCATCGGCCGCGAACGACTTACCGTCAAAATCAAAAAACGCGTGCTCTACACCCATATTGCTTCGGCCATGCGTTATAAAGGGCAAGCCAACCTCAGACAAAAAAGTGATTCTTTGGTCGTGACTTTCTATACCAGACAAAATCACGCCGTCAGCTGATCGACTCTCAACAATAAGCTTAAGCGCAGACATTGGATCGTCATCATGCAGATACGGTGCGAGAACCAAATTATACGCCCCACCTCTGAGTGCTTTGGTGACACCGGTAATAATATCCGATGACATACTAAACAACTCTTCCTCGGTATCGATGATCAATGAAATGACGTGGGTTTTACCGGTACGCAGGCGCTGGCCTGCGGCATCCGGGCGATAACCAATCTCTTTGGCAATCAGCTTGACCCGCTCTTTAGTGCTGGCCTTGATATCCGGAGCGTCTTTCAAAGCTTTGGACACAGTTGTAACAGCCAGTCCTGTCATATAGGAAATGGTCTTCAGAGTCGGCTTTTTCTTGGGCTCAGCGGCCATCAACTTTGCCCTCCATCTGCAGGTGCAGGTGCAGGTGCTGCTTATTCACTATTTGGCACCGTTCCTTCAATTAAAGTACCTGCAACGATAATCGATATTAGCACTAAATAGCTGAAAATATAGATGAACTGCAGATAAATCATTTAAAATCAATAATATAGGTCAATTACAGGGAAGCCCATTTACAATTATACTCATTCCAATTACAATACCATCATACAAAATCTGTAACGTTACAGATTTATCGGAAACATAATCACCATGGATCTTAGAAACCTGGAAACTTTTATCAAGGTTGCTGAAACCAAGTCGTTTTCCCGCTCTGCCGATGCCTTGGGCCTCACACAACCTGCGATTAGTAAAAGAATCGCAGCCCTGGAGAGCCTTTTAGACACCTCTCTGTTTCACCGGATAGGCAGGACAGCACAGCTCACGGCCGCAGGCCAGGTGTTATTTCCGCGAGCCAAAGTGATAGAGGCAGAAATCAATGCCGTAAAAGCAGAGCTCACAAGCAATAGCACAGACCCGACGGGCACGGTCACGATCGGCGCGACACCATGCGTTGCATCTGACGAGCTTGCACCGATTCTGAAGCAATTCATTGGTACTTTTCCGAGTGTCACCGTCAAATTACACTTGGGCACAGTGGAAGAAGTGCTCGAGCTACTGGACTCCAACTCACTGGAATTGGCTATTTGCCCACTATTCCGAAACTCTACGGCGAAATTGTCCAACAACCTTCGTTACCATGAAATCTGGCGCACCAGTGCCGCAATAGCAGTATCCAATAATCATCCACTGGCCACCGCCACAGAAATTACGATCGACGACCTGCGTAAATCAACAGCCATACTTCCTCCGGCCGGGTCACTTGCATCAGACGCAATTACCAAAGCAATAGCTGCAGGCGTTGACGAACTCATCGTATCGGCACGAACCAGCAATTACAGCACGATGAGTAAGCTTGCCGAAATTGAAATGGGCTGGACTTGCCTACCCTTGAACCAAATGGATAGCACGCTAAAACCTCTGAAGGTACACGGACTGGAGTTCGATCATTCAATCTTACTGATACGGCGTCGAGACAGATCACTATCCAGAGCGGCAAATGCGATTATCGATGCGCTTCCAGTCAACGGAACTAAAAATCAGCAGAGTAACCAGCCGATCCCATCGAGCGCTAAACAACCTCCAACGATTGTGCAAACCACCTGACTCTACCCTACGCCTGACTTTACCATTCCCCTGGCTACACTATTCCCTTGGCTTTGCCATTCCTATGGCCTTTGCTATTCAATCGATACACCAAAACCCGCAACCGATACCTCGGAAGAAAATACCCCCCGGAGAGGGTATCGTCAAAGCATTTTTTGAAATCCTGTTCGACTATATTTTAATACACGTACCCAAAGCCAAGTCACTCTCTCTATGGGAGAGTCCAATGCGTAGTTTGCATTGGGAGAGAGATACTTTTGGCAATAAACTCAAAGTTTAAGCTCGACGTCTTATTGAGTACCTACCAGACACACCCCTCTTCCGGCGCAAACTACACGCCGGATTCTCCTCGGGAGGGTATCGTCAAAGCATTTTTTGAAATCCTGTTCGACTATATTTTAATACACGTACCCAAAGCCAAGTCACTCTCTCTATG
>CALIHW010000209.1 GCA_938020525.1 uncultured Granulosicoccaceae bacterium
CGTATCGAGAAAGTGAGATTTTGAGTCAGATATTTCGATCGATTGAGGCGAATAGTCATTCATATTTAACGATATCGATCGCAATAGCTGGCCAAAAGATCGCTTTCGCAGTAGATCATTCATTCTCGGACAAGCTCCTAGTTTCAATCACACGTCATACCTTGAGTACAATGCATATGATTCCACAGAAGACCAGATATCAAGCGAAATTGAATACCGGGTCTTGATCACGAGCAACAGACTTACACTTCATGATGCCTATTCACAATTTGGAACTATGACTACCTCGGAACTCGTAAGCTACTTGGAGTAGCCTGCCTGGCATTTCGCAGTGCAATGATCGTCACACCGAACAAGGTTAACAACCCACCCACTACTATTCTTGTCGTTAGCACCTCGTCCATCAGCACTATACTGTATCCAATAGCAAAAAGCGTAGAAAGCGTAATGAACGGAGCAACACTGTTTACCTCATAACGTTGTATCAGATAGTACAGTGAACCATGGCCGATAATCGTTGCACCTATTGCGGAATAAACCGGTGTCCAGAAATCAATAGCAGTCAATCCTGCAAAGCTGTCCATACCGGGTGACTCCACAAACCAGCTGAGCAGCGAAAGTACGACAGTCGACACCAGCGCAATCCAGGCTTGCAGATTAAACACGCCAACGCCCTTTAATCGACGCATAAGTATCGCAGCAATAGCCATCACGAACGCCGCAACAGTCGCAGCCACCAATGCTACCAAATGGCTCGAATCCCCAGGTTCATAAGCCATAGATTCATAAGCCATAGGTTCGTAAGCCATAGGTTCATAAGCAATGACCACAACACCCAGAAACGATATGCCAATAGCAAATATGCGAGTAAAACCGATACGCTCGTGCAGAAAAACAATCGCTAGTATTGTCGAGAATGGAACAGTTAACTGTGCGGCGATTGCAAGAGAGGAAATATTATCCCCAAGATACAACGCATAGAACATAATCGAATAGTGTCCTGCGCCAAGACACAAGCCGATAAGGAAAATTAGCCGCATCTGCCCTCTAACCAGTCGCAGCCATGGAAACAACAACAGTAAGACCACTGCAAATCGTAGTGCGCTGAACAATAAAGGCCCAAACTGTTCAGTACCAATTTTGCCAGCAAGAAAATTAAAACCCCATAAGGCGTTTACGAACACCAACAAGGCAAGATGAGGATGACTCAATAGAGGGAAGTCGGTTGGAGGATAATATAGAGAGTATGCGTGCAGTTTTTACTGTTACCTAATTACTATTATCTCTTGTTCTGTTTGAAGGTCCATATCCGCCACCGCCAGGCGTTTGCATCACAAACGCATCTCCAACTGCTACATCCACCGCATCTATACCTTTAACAGCTGCAATACTGCCATCAGCTCGTTCCACCCAGTCCAGTCCAACCTCACCTGGTTCTCCACCCTCCATACCAAACGGCGGTACACGACGATGACCACCAAGCACAGTGACAGTCATCGCTTCAAGAAATCGCATTTTCCGTGTGATACCCGAGCCGCCGGTATGCTTGCCACCACCACCGGACCCGTGACGAATCGAGAACTCCTCCAGCCGCACCGGGAAGCGCCACTCCAGCACTTCCGGATCAGTGCTACGGGTATTGGTCATGTGCGTTTGCACTGCAGAGCATCCGTCAAAGTCTGCACCTGCCCCCATCCCGCCACAAATGGTTTCATAATTCTGGATTCGATTATTACCCCAAACAAAGTTATTCATCGTCGCCTGGCTACCGGCCAGAACCCCCAACGCACCGATCAGCGCATTGCACATGGCCTGAGAAACTTCAGTATTACCTGCGATCACAGCGGAGGGATACTCTGCGTTTATCATACTGCCTTTTGGTGCAATGATTGTCAGTGGCTTAAAACATCCTTCGTTGAGCGGGATAGGATTTGGTACCAGCGTGCGAAACACATAGAGCACTACCGCACGGCAGACCGAAAACGGAGCGTTATAGTTGTACTTGTCTTTATCTGAGGTTCCAGTAAAGTCAATGACCGCGGTACGACTATCCCGGTCAACTTTAACAGCCACATTAATCACCGCACCGCTATCCAGTTCATATCGATACTCACCATCATGTAGCGCTGTTATCGCACGGCGAACACATTCTTCCGCGTTGTCCTGCACGTGTTGCATATAAGCACGGACTACTTCCAGCCCGAACTGCGACACCATCTTGCGAATTTCCTGCGCACCGGTTTCGTTTGCAGCTACCTGGGCCGCAAGATCTGCCATGTTTTCATCGATATTACGACACGGGTATGGACCGGACGCAAGTAACGCACGTGTTTCAGCGTCTCTCATAACACCACATTCAACTAATTTGAAGTTGTCAATCAACACCCCTTCTTCATCGATATGGCTACTGTCAGGTGGTGCACTACCGGGGGTACGTCCGCCGATATCCGCGTGGTGACCTCGCGAAGCAACATAAAACAATACTTCACTACCGTTCTCACTCCACACTGGTGTTACCACCGTAACATCAGGCAGATGCGTGCCACCGTTAAACGGTGCGTTTAACACATACACATCACCTGGTTGCATAGAATCGGCATTGAGTCTAATGACAGTCAGGATGGACTCACTCATTGATCCCAGATGCACTGGTACATGCGGTGCATTGGCAACCAGACGTCCATCGGTATCAAACAACGCACAGGAGAAATCCAGGCGCTCCTTGATGTTTACTGAATAGGCAGTGTTGGCAAGCGTCGCACCCATTTGCTCGGCAATATTCATATACAGATTGTTGAACACCTCAAGCATCACTGGATCAGCTTCGGTGCCTACAGAGCCACCCGCTGCCAATGGTACCGTACGGGTCAGACATAACTGATTAAAGCTATCGACGCTTGCATTCCATCCTGCCTCAACAATTGTGGTAGCAGTGGATTCACTGATAATGGCCGGCCCGTCAATAACCATACCGGTACGCAGATCTTCACGATGATGAAGTGCTACCGTAGCCCAGCCACCTGCAGAGAACATGCGTACCTGATCAATCGCTTTTGGTACGTCTGTTGATTTAACGCCTGGTTTATCATCCGGTGTTTCTGTTGCACCTATTGCTTCAACTGCAACAGCTTCAATCACCAATTCCCGCTCACCCGCAGAAAAACCATAACGCGCCAAATGAGCAGCTTCAAAGCGTTCACGCATTTCCTGCTCAGTGCCAAACTCTACCTGCAGCGGTACAAATGAACCCGGGTAGCGTAAGTGGACACGTCTAAGAACTTGTGTAGCATTTGGCTCAACCCCTTGCGACAGCACCTCTGTTAAAGCCTCATCAGCCAGTGCGTCAAGACGCTTGCTGGCAGCATCAACTGCCGTCAGTGGTTGTTCAAACTGTGCTTCACGCAACGCACGAATATCTGCCAGCCCCATACCATACGCCGACAATACCCCCGCGAACGGATGCAGTAAAACAGTTTGAATGCCAAGCGCATCGGCGACACCACAGGCGTGTTGACCACCAGCTCCACCAAAGCAGTTGAGCGTATAGCGAGTAACATCATAGCCACGTTGCACCGATATTTTTTTGATCGTATTGGCCATGTTTTCAATAGCAATACGCAGAAAACCCTCGGCAACTGTCTCTGCACTCATGACAGGCTGATCGCTCTGTGCTGCGATCTGTTGCGCCAGCGCATCAAATTTTTGCTGCACAATATCGGTATCCAACGGCTGATCAGCCTCCGGACCAAAGACACTTGGGAAGTGAGCATGATTCAGTTTACCGAGCATGACATTGCAATCGGTCACTGTTAAAGGTCCGCCACGACGATAACAGGCAGGCCCGGGATTCGCCCCGGCACTTTCTGGTCCTACCTGGAAGCGACCATCGCTAAACTTTAAAATGGAACCACCCCCTGCGGCAACCGTATGAATATTCATCATTGGTGCACGCATTCGAACACCGGCCACCTCAGTTTCAAAACTGCGTTCATACTCACCCGCGTAATGACAAACATCAGTTGAAGTGCCACCCATGTCAAAGCCAATCAATTGATTATGATCAGACTGCAAGCCGGTTCGCACCATGCCAACCACCCCACCTGCAGGGCCGGATAAAATTGCATCCTTGCCCTGAAACAGACTGGCGTCAGTTAAACCACCATTCGACTGCATAAACAATAAACGCTCACAGCCGTCACCCAATGCGTCACGTACCTGCTCCACATAGCGGCGCAGTATTGGTGACAAATAGGCATCGGTAACGGTTGTATCACCACGACTAACAAGTTTCATTAGCGGTGATACACGATGCGAAACCGAAATTTGCGTGTAACCCACTTCTGACGCCAGTTGTGCAAGCCTGCTTTCATGCTGCGGGTTGCGATAACCGTGCATCAGTGCGATGGCAACTCCACGAATACCCTGGTCATAGGCTTGCTGCAATGCGGCACGGGCCGCTGCCTCGTCCAGTGGCTTTAGCACATAGCCTTGCTCGTCGAGCCGCTCGTCAATCTCAATCACTGATTCATAGAGCAACTCTGGCAGCAGGACATTGAGTTCAAACAGCGCTGGTCGCACCTGATAACCAATACGAAGCAAATCGCCAAATCCCCGGGTAATCAGCAACAGTGTTCGGTCACCCTTACGCTCAAGCAGTGCATTGGTAGCGACAGTAGTACCCATTTTGACCGCTGCAATAGCGTTCTTTGGAATTGGCTGAGATGATGACAGCTGCAGCAAATCACGAATACCCTGCACCGCCGCGTCACGATATTGTTCCGGATTCTCCGACAGCAGCTTTCGAGTAACAAGCGCACCATCCGGTTGTCGCGCGACAACATCAGTAAACGTACCGCCACGATCAACCCAGAACTGCCAACGATTGCCGGTCATTTGCATGCCTACCAATTAGGAATTGCAAGTATTATAATGCAGAGCGACCCTTCACATGAAAAGAAAGGCCATGAAGACAAAGGTTATGAAAAGATGGGTTATGGATCAAGAGGCAGGTGCACAATAGCCGGGACCTCGTCCAACATACGACTAAAGTCCAAACGCCGCTTCTTAACTTATCTCGCGCACTTTCGATTGAAAAGCACCATTGTTCAGGTGTCTCACAAGAATACGTGGATCTGGAAGGCGTGGTCTTTGAAACTCGTTAGGCAATCGATCACAGGGAGGTTTGCGGCTGGGTTAAAATAGCAGTAACTTCACTGTCACGAAGAGCTTATTGAATCTGTATAAAAAGTTTCGAATATTGGCAAGCTACCCCCGACTACTAACCAGCTTTTTTGAAATTGACAACGTTAGCAGGTTTAGAAACACTGTAGTCAGTCGGCGAGTTTTTATTCTCACTTATCCAGGCTTCCATATCCTGAGCAGTTAACGCTTTACTGATTAGAAATCCCTGAGCCTGATCACAACCAAATTCCTTCAGCATTTTCATCTCTTCTTCACGCTCTATGCCCTCAGCTACTACCTTGAGCCCTAAGTTGTGACCAAGCTCAATGGTAGATCGAACGATGGCAACATCCTCCTCGCTATCAATCATGTTCATAATGAATTCGCGATCAATCTTCAGCTCATTAACCGGTAGATTCTTAACATAGGCAAGAGAGCTGTATCCCGTGCCGTAGTCGTCAATTGAAATCGATAACCCAAGATTGTGTAACGCTTCCACTGTACGTCTCGCTTTTATTGGATCTTCCATCAATGCGCTTTCGGTAATCTCCATACAAATCATTGATGGATCAACACCTGACTTCTCTAGATGATCGCTAACGAAAATTGAGAAATCAGAATCAAGCAAGTCACGAGCGGATATATTGACAGACATCTTAATCGACAGATCCTGATCAGCCCAGAGTCGTGCTTGCGCCATTGCGTTTACAACTACCCACCGAGTGATCAGTCTGATCGCACCCGTTCGCTCAGCGAATGGGAGAAACTCTACAGGCGGTATAAGACCTCGGTCTGGATGCTGCCAGCGGAGCAGTGTTTCAACAGACAGCGCTGAGGAATCTTCAAGAGTCACCTTTGGCTGGTAAAACAGTTGCAGTTCATCTAGCTCAACAGCTCGTTTAATTTCACTAAGCAATGATAAATGCTCTTCCTGGTGCTCTTCGCAGTTTGGATCATAGAACGCATAGTCCTGATCAGAGCGTTTTGCAGAATACATAGCCATATCAGCACGACGCAGCAATGTACTTGCATCGTTCCCGTGCTCAGGATAGGACGCAATTCCAATGCTGCAGCCAATATCGATTGGTTGGTTATTGAGTGTTACGGGTTCTTCAAAAACCGATGAAATTCTTCCGACTGTTATCAGAATTCCTTCTACAGTAACATCTTGCAGGAGTAATGCGAATTCATCACCACCCAGCCTCGCGACCGTATCGGAATCGCGAAGGACGGTTTTCAATCGGACTGCTACTTCCTTGAGTACAGCGTCACCAGATTCGTGGCCGAGCACATCATTAATGTACTTGAACCGATCCATATCCAGCATTAGAACTGCAAACGGATCACCCCTACGTTGCCCCAGGGCCACAGTCGTACTGAGTCTGTCATCAAAGAGTGTCCTGTTAGGCAGGTCAGTCAGAGTATCTGCGTAAGCAAGTTTAAGAATCTCATCCTCACGTTCACCTACTTTTTGCCGCATGACGTCAATAGTTTCTGCGAGCTCACCAATTTCATCACGGTGCATCATTGGCACCTTTACTGAGTAGTCACCGTTTTTGATTTCTCGAGTGGCATCTACCAATAATCGAAGTGGTTTAGTTAGCTCGCGAGCCAACGCCATTCCGAGAAAAAGCACTATGATCAAACTCAATGCCAGAAGTATTTGCAACCGCGTTTGCTGGCTGGCAATCAAGTTATCTATTCCATTGGTACCTCGATATGCCCATTCTATCCCTGCCTCCGGAAATCTGGCGATCTGTATGTTGTCAGAATTTTCAATAGCCGGGTCGTCGCTAATCTGCTCTACGCTGGCTCGGACTTGAGCAAGCTTTTCGATAGCGGGAAGTACATTATGATCAATGTTTGAAGCAAGTGAGACCAGGTAGCGTTCATCACCGATATTAATATTCGCGTTAGATACCAGGAAGGAAGACTGCTGATCAAAGTAGCCTGAGTGCGTCAGTGTTTCACCGCTTGGTGCTAATACTGATTCTTCAACACGTTTTATTGTAATGTGCCGATCTTCAGCGACCAGCGAGCTTGTGTTTTTCTGCTGGATCAGTGCGAGCGTTTCGCTGGCTCCACGGTTACTATTAACTGATGTGTTGTCAGTCACTTCGTTAATAATTCTCAGTAACTTAAAGTCCAGTAGCCGGTATTCCGAGCTGATCACCGCAGGCGCTATTTCAGCAACCCGCTGTGTCACTGACGATTCACGCGTCTGCAGAAATTCTTGATTGGATTTATCCAGGATGGCATATATCGCGAATTGAACCGCGATGGTCATCAACAAAATAATAACTACAATTCTGGAACGTAAACTACCGATCACAATTTCTCTCGATATAGGTATATTCATAACTCCAAGCAACCATAACGCACTCTCCTAATCCTGGAGTTCTCAAGCTGTCCATAGTGAATTATCAGAAACTGAAAACCTTACTGGAAGCTGGACAGCTCTTATTGGAGTATCCGCAGCCATCACCACCTTAACGGCGTTTGCTGATATATCCGAAATGTAGATCAATATAACTTTTTGGAATATTGAGTGGTTCGTTAAAAACGAGGTAAATCATTGCTAATATGTGATGACTTACATTGTTCGTATAAAAGCTCCTCAAGAAAAATGATCAGCCATACAGTGGTTTAACCTGAAGCATCGGCCCCTCTTGCAAAGCAAAAAACACTTTGCATTCTCCCGAGAGAGAATGTCGTTTCGGGG
>CALIHW010000210.1 GCA_938020525.1 uncultured Granulosicoccaceae bacterium
CTGCGGTCAGGTAGACTGCACCGGCAAGTCCCGCCATTGCACCGGAAATTGCGAAAGACAACCAAACAGTATTCCGTGGAGAGAAGCCAGCGAATCGTTCGGCACGCGGTGTGTGCTGTGCAACTTTTAAGCGATACCCGATCAGGGTAAAAAGTAGTACTGCTGCGAGGGCAATAAATGCGATCAACAGAATGATGAGACCGGTGTGCAATTCCGTACCATCAATTAGAGTTGATGCACGAGCGCTGTCTGCCAATGGATAGGTTTCAGCTTGCCCTGCCTTAGGATCGCCTTTGAGTGGTCCGATACAAAGGTAGGTCAGTAGGTGAGATGCTACGTAGACCAGCATCAATGAGGTGAGTAGTTCATTGGTATTGCAGGTAACCCTGAGGAATGCAGGAATCATTGCCCAGAGACAACCGGTAATCACACCAGCCAGTATCAAAAGTGGAAATGCCCATGCAGAATCAGGGCTGCCAAGTAACAGATAAGTGGCATAAGCACCTATTGATCCGAAAGCAAATTGACCTTCTGCACCAATGTTCCATATGTTTGCGCGATAGCCGACTGATAAGCCAATCGCAATACATGCAAGGTATGCTGCTTGCTGCAAGACCAGTCCCCATTGCACTTCCATGCGTCTGCCTTGCCATGGAAATGTCATCATTTGCCAGATAGCATCAACCGGTTTGTCACTCATTACAAACAACACGGCGACTGAAAACAGTGCGGTGATGAAGAGTGCTAACAATATTGAACGAAGGCTCGTCCAGACAGTTGTGTGTTTTCTTGGTTCAAGATGAATCATGCGGCCTCCGTGCTGCCGGTCATGGCCAGGCCGAGTTGTTCAATATTCCACTCTTCAACGGCTTTGGCATTGCTGAGTGTTCCATGGTGAAGCACTGCCAGTTGATCTGATATTTCCAGTAGCTCATCAAGGTCCTGGCTGATCACAACAATTGCAGAGCCGCTTGCAGCCAGTGCGATCAGTGATTCACGTATACGCATCGCCGAAACTGCATCAACACCCCAGGTTGGCTGATTGATAATAAGTACAGAAGGGCTTTTAATAATCTCGCGTCCAACAACAAATTTCTGCAAGTTACCACCGGACAAATTTTTCGCAGCGAGCTTATTGCCTGCGTGCCGCACATCAAAGTCCCGAGTGATTCGATCTACCGTATCTGAAAGGTAGCGACCGCTAACTATGCCATTCTTGCTCGCATCGCTATTGGAGACATTGGAAAGTAAGACGTTTTCGCATAGATCGAGTTGGGGTACTGCAGCATGGCCCAGCCTTTCTTCTGGAACAAACATCATGCCCAGTGCTCTTCTCTTGTTTGGACTTAGCGTGCCGGCAGGTGTGTTGTTAATAACGATAGATGCATCATCTGTGCTTTCCATCTCGCCACTGAGCGCGGCGTACAAGAGTTCCTGGCCGTTGCCTGCGACGCCTGCGATACCAAATATCTCACCTGCATGTACCTGCATATTGTCTATTGATAGAGTCTGGTCATTATCAGAATGTTTTAGATCTGCAATATGTAAGCGTCGTTCGCCAATGTATTTAAGTTGTTTTTGAGTACGAATATCACGGCTACCCAGCATTAACTCTGCAATAGCTTCAGTGCTTTGTTCTCGTGGGTCAAAGGTTCCAACCACGCTGCCACCACGCAGCACAGTGGCCGCATCGCAGAGGGCTTTTACTTCTTTTAATTTATGACTAATAAAGACGATGCCATGACCATTGGCTGCGAGTTTTCGAACGGTATCGAATAGTTGCTCTGCTTCTTGTGGCGTTAAAACGGAAGTTGGTTCGTCCAGTATCAGTAATTCCGGGTTTAGTAGGAGCGCGCGCAGTATTTCAATGCGTTGTTTTTCACCTGCTGATAATTCGAATACCGATTTTCTAGGTTCAACCGGTAGTCCGTATCGATCAGCCAGGTCCATGATCTGGTTTTCGAGAACTTTGCCTTGTACTGCACCATCGATGCTAAAAGCAATGTTTTCGGTTACGCTGAGGCCATCGAACAGGGCAAAGTGCTGATGCACCATGCCAATGCCGATAGCGCGCGCGGCCTTTGGATTACCAATTGTGCAGCGCTCACCTTTCCAGCGTATCTCACCGGTGTCTGGTTGTTGCAGGCCACAAATGATTTTCATCAGAGTGGACTTGCCGGCTCCATTTTCACCGAGTAATGCATGTATCTGGCTGGCATTAACTTTGAAGTCAATCTGATTATTGGCCAACACATCACCAAAGGCTTTGCTGATGTCGCGGGTTTCGAGTAATGGGGCAGATGTTGGCTGACTAGTCATTCCTCACCATTCTTAGATAGAGTTATTAAACGAGCTGGTAGGGTGCATGCGGTTTGCCGCAGATCTGACTGAGAACCTCTGGTTTACTATTTCAGTCCGAAGTTATGAGGTCCTCCGCATGGCCCGCCAAGGATATCTGGAAGTGGGGGACGGGTATACTGTTGCGACTTTTTCGCTGTCGACAAGAGCTGGGCTCGACCTTGAAGCTGGACAGCTTGGTCGTGAATTTCACCAGCAAATACAAAGGCTTTTGAACGCAGCAAGGGGTGTGTGATTAAAACTGTTAACTGGCCCCATGCTGGTACAATCAGGCGACCCAACTGGCACTTGAAGAAAACCCGACCAACCACGACTATAGCGCCATCACTGAATAAGGAATAACCCTATGAAAATGACCACTGAAGAGGCGTTTGTAAAAGTCCTCCAAATGCATGGTATCGAGCACGCGTTCGGCATTATTGGCTCTGCGTTTATGCCAATCTCTGATCTATTCCCGAAAGCGGGCATTACGTTCTGGGATGTAGCACATGAGACCAACGGTGGTTTGATCTGCGATGGTTACTCGCGTGCAACCGGTAAGATGGGAATGGCCATTGCCCAGAACGGACCTGGTGTAACCGGCTTCGTTACAGCGGTAAAAACAGCCTACTGGAATCACACACCAATGCTGCTCGTAACACCACAGGCGGCAAACAAAACAATCGGGCAGGGAGGTTTTCAGGAAGTTGAACAGATGAAAATGTTCAGCGATATGGTTTGCTATCAGGAAGAGGTTCGTGATCCTACTCGTATTGCTGAAGTACTAAACCGCGTAATCACCAAGGCATGGCGTGGATGTGCACCTGCACAAATCAATGTGCCACGGGATTATTGGACACAGGTCGTAGATATCGAGCTGCCACAGGTGCTCAACATTGAATCACCTGCCGGCGGTGCCAATGCCATAGCGGAGGCAGCAGAGCTTTTGTCAAATGCCAAGTTCCCTGTGATCTTGTCTGGTGCTGGTGTTGTTATCGGTGGTGCAATTAACGACACAGCAGCGCTTGCAGATAGATTGTCTGCGCCAGTTTGCTGTGGCTATCAGCACAACGATGCGTTCCCTGGCTCTCATCCGATGGCTGTGGGTCCGTTGGGTTATAACGGTTCAAAAGCCGCTATGGAATTGATTGCAAAAGCTGACGTGGTACTGGCACTGGGTACTCGTTTGAATCCGTTCTCTACGTTACCGGGCTACGGTATCGATTACTGGCCGAAAGATGCGAAGATTATTCAGGTCGATATCAACATTGACCGTATTGGTTTAACCAAGAAAGTCACAGTGCCTATCTGTGGTGACGCCAAACTTGTTGCACAGGCATTGCTTGAAAAGCTATCTCCTACTGCAGGTGATGCTGGGCGTGAAGATCGCCAGAATCTGGTTCGTACTTCCAAGTCGGGGTGGTTGCAGGCGCTATCCAGTATGGATCATGAAGACGATGATCCAGGTACGGTCTGGAATGCTGAAAGTCGTAAGCGCGATCCTGATCGTATGTCGCCTCGTATGGCTTGGCGTGCAATTCAAATGGGTCTGCCAGAAGATGCAATCATCTCAAGCGATATCGGTAACAACTGCGCCATTGGTAATGCTTACCCTACTTTTGAAAAAGGTCGTAAGTATCTGGCTCCAGGTTTGTTCGGTCCATGCGGTTACGGTTTTCCTGCGATTGTGGGTGCAAAGATCGGTTGTCCTGATGTGCCGGTTGTGGGCTTTGCAGGCGATGGTGCATTCGGTATCTCCATGAACGAGATGTCTTCAATTGGTCGTGAAGAATGGCCGGCCATTACAATGGTTATCTTCCGTAACTTTCAATGGGGTGCTGAGAAGCGCAACACCACTCTTTGGTATGAAGACAACTTCGTCGGTACTGAACTTGATCCACACCTGAGCTATGCAAAGATTGCTGATGGCTGTGGTCTTAAAGGTGTGGTAGTGAAGACCATGGATGAGTTGACTGATACTTTGCGTGATGCATGCAAACAACAGGCTAATGGTGTGACTACTTTCATCGAAGTGATCTTGAATCAGGAATTAGGCGAGCCGTTCCGTCGTGATGCGATGAAAAAACCGGTTGAGGTTGCGGGAATTAATCCTACTGACATGAAGCCACAAGCTGGCGCTTTGTAGGTCTTACGGTTTCTAACCGGCTGCAGGGGGTTAGCTTCCTCGGGTGTTAGGCGATGAAAAACCCCGCCATAGGCGGGGTTTTTTGTGCCTGGTATGTTTTCAATGCAACGGGCTAGAGTGATGGCGGCTATAGAGAAGAATAGGTAAGAGCATTATTGCAAAGCTTGCTAGAGTGGCTGTTGACATTTGTGAGAAATAACCCTTAACCTTTGTGCGAAATTAACTGGTATCAAAGCTGCCTGCGGCAATCAGGATCGCATTTTGGAGCCTTCCGGATCAAAAAGTGGTTCTGCTATCAGTCTCGCAGAGTAGCGTTTTCCAAGTATCTCTATTTCAAAAAAGTTTTCTGTTGTATTGGTTGCCAGTTCAGTTGGTACATAACCCTGCGCAAGAGATTCTTTTACGGTGTGGCCGTATCCGCCTGAGGTAACCCACCCAATGACACGCCAATCACCATCTACTTGAGGACTGACGCCGGGAGTTTCATTGCCGCTGGTATCAAAGCGTGGAGCACCGTAGTCATGTGGTGCGTTTACAGTACTAAAGTCGGTATCTGTTTTTGCCCAAACCGGTTCATCGCCCATTACATCGGTATTGTCAGTTGCAATTGTAAATGAGACCCGCTTTAATTTTCCTCCGTCTGCAAATTCCTCTGCGGCTTTGTCACGGCCGATAAAGCGATTCTTTTCAAGCTTAACAAAGCGTTCCATCGCAGCTTCATAAGGGCCATAGATCGGACGTAGTTCCGCAAACCAGGTTGGAAAATTCTTTTCGAGTCGCATAGATAACAACGCGCGCATTCCGAAGTCTGCAATGCCAAACTCTTCACCGGCTTCTTTGATTGCCAGATAGATTCGCCGCTCATAGGCAGGCTCCATCCAAAGTTCGTAGCCGAGATCTCCGGTGTAAGTGATTCTATTAACAAGGCACGGGCTGCCTGCTACATCTATCGCTTTGTGGTCCATAAATCTGAATGATGTGTTGTCGACTGGCTGTTCTGTTAGCTTTGCCAGCAGAGATCTTGAGTGCGGGCCTGCGATAGATAATCCGACCATGGTCTGACCAAAGCGATGAATTTCAACAGAGTTATCTTTTGGAAGTTGTTGTTCAAACCATCGCATGTGATAAATCTGTGCGCCGGAAGATCCCCACACATAAAAATCGTTGTCTGCAGCTTTGGCAATGGTGAAGTCACCGATTAATTTGCCATTGGTGTTTAGCATGGGGGTAAGGACAATACGACCCGTCTTTGGCATGGTATTGGTCATTAGGTGATTTAACCAATCCTCAGCACTGGTGCCAGTGATTCTATACTTTGCGAAATTCGCAATCTCAGTGACACCGACACGCTCGCGAACCGCTTTTACTTCATTAGCAACATGCTCGAAGTCATTTGAGCGATGAAAAGAAAGGACGTCTTTTGCATCTTCACCCTGCGGGGCAAACCACAATGGTGTTTCAAGCCCCCAGGTGTCTCCCATAACTGCATTGTTGTCACGAAGCATGATGTCGTACAACGGTGTGGTTTGCTGTGGGCGTGCCGCCGGTAGTTCTTCATTTGGGAATCGAATAGAAAAGCGCCGTGAATAATTCTCACGTACTTTGGCATTGGTGTATCCCAGAGTGGTGAAGTCTCCATAGCGTGCGACGTCCATACCGAATATATCGTGGCCAGGGTCGCCGTTAACCATCCAGTTAGATAGGGCTAGCCCAACACCGCCACCCTGGCTGAAGCCTGCCATTACGGCACATGCACACCAGAAGTTGGTCAGACCCTGCACCGGACCGACCAGCGGATTGCCATCCGGTGCGAAGGTAAAGGGGCCATTGACTGTCTGCTTTATACCGGCATTGGCAAAAGCCGGAAAATGCTTAAACCCGATTTCAAGTGAAGGTGCTATGCGATCAAGGTCAGGTGCGAGTAACTCATGGCCAAAGTCCCAGGGTGTTTCAGTTGGTGACCAGGGCTTACAAGCTTTCTCATAGGTGCCAAGTAGTAAGCCGGTACGTTCCTGTCGAGTGTATATCTCGCCCTTAAAATCAATGACACCGACCAGTTCGCGACCAGTGTCCTGATTAAATTCGACAACTTCAGGCATCTCGTCGGTTAGCAGGTACATGTGCTCCATTGCTAATACTGGTAACTCGATACCAGCCATGCGGCCGATCTCTCGCGCCCACAAACCTCCGGCATTAACCACGTGCTCGGTCTTTACGGTGCCTTTCTCAGTAACAACACTCCATGTACCATCGCTTGCCTGAGTGATGTCTGTGACGCGATTTCGCAGTTCTATTTTTGCACCTAATGTTTGGGCTGCCTTGGCATAGGCGTGTGTGGTGCCTGATGGATCAAGATGTCCTTCTACCGGATCCCATAGTGCACCGACAAAGTTACTTTCATCCATCAACGGAAACATCGCTTTCGCTTCAGTCGGAGTTATTATTTCTGTTGCCATACCCAGCGCACGACCGGTGGCATGCACGTAACGAAGAAAGTTCATTCGTTCTTCGGTGTCTGCCATCATCACACCGCCGGTCAGATGTAAACCGCAGGATTGTCCGGATATTTTTTCCAGCTCCTCGTATAAAGAGACTGTATAAGCCTGCAGCTTTGCGACGTTTGGATCGCCGTTTAGAGTGTGGAATCCACCGGCCGCGTGCCACGAGGAGCCAGAAGTAAGCTCTGATCTCTCTATTAGCAGTATATCTGTCCATCCGGCTTTTGCGAGATGAAACAACACAGAACAACCGACCACGCCACCGCCGATGACTACTGCACGAGCATGTGATTGCATCAAGATTCCAGCTACTGAGTAAGGTGGATGCAATTTAGCATACAGATATAGAAAATAAATCCATATGGTTGTTTGAGACGTGACAGGTGGATTAGCCTTGTTTTGATACCCTTTATCTCTTCGGGCGGGCGTCAAAGGTTTTTAGTGACTATCACATAACCTTAACCATTGCTGCTTTTGTCATTCTCCCCGGGGAGGGTATCGTCAAAGGTTTTAGTGACTATCCCATGACCTTAACCAGTGCCGCTTTTGTCATTCTCCCTGGGGAGAATCCGGCGTGTAGTTTGCGCCGGAAGAGGGGTGTGTCT
>CALIHW010000211.1 GCA_938020525.1 uncultured Granulosicoccaceae bacterium
GATTCCACAGCGAATTTTTTCTCTTGCAAATATCAGTAAGCCAAGTAAATGAAAACATGGAACGCGAGAAGAAAATACCCTGTGAACCCAATGCTCTGCGCGCTATGCTCGCCATTTCACGAATAAACCGGGTTAGAGCCAGCGGTCATTTGCATTATCTAAGCGCTGCATAATTGCAGCGCTCATTAGTAATCTGTACTTAATTGCCGGTAGCTACTCGGTAGCTATTCAAGCAGCTGATAAAATATTTCGCCTCCCGCCAGGGTTTCGCTGAAGAGACTGGTTGGTCCGAGCGGTTGAGGTAAAAAGCAAAATGCCCTAATTGTATTTGTCTCTCCTGTATTTGTTAGGCGTTGAATGCCACACTGAATTTGTTCGTCAGTCGGGCTTTGTAACGTTTCTTTTGAAAGAACAGCCTCGTTAACGCCTTCAGGTAGTGGCGCTACAGGTGATGTGATAACAGCAAGTCTGATATCTATGGTAGTGATATCTGTGCTGAATTGTGTATCAGTTGCTGGATCAGAATTTGACCAGTTGCTATCGATATCACAGTTTTGTGTTGCCGCGGTACAAGTTTGCACGGCCAGTATGTTTCCTGATGAGTCGAGTAATTCGCGTTGCCGTTCAATGGATGTGTCAGTCGGATGTTGTCCAAATATGCTAGTCCTTGATGCTGTGGACAGTATTTTTAAATAGCTCGGTATTCCGTTTTGGTTTAAATCGGCTTCGATAATGGTGGTGCCATCAGTTCGTGAGTCGATGGTTGCCTGCAGTAGTGAATTGAGGTTACGGTTTAAGTACCTTACATTAAGATTGCCGTCTTGCTGCAACACCTGAATCACCCGCTCATTGCTGGTGCTGAATAGATAACTGGTAGCAGCATTGGCACTACGGGCAATCACGGTCTCTGTATTGTCCAATGAGTAGCGGATTGTGGTATCAAATTCGTCGCTGATATTTTCTTCAGAGGTGCCTGCAACTGTATCTGCTATTTGTAAGGCTAAATCTACTTCCTGTTGGAATGCATTCAATTGAGTGGCAAGTGGTTGGGCGCTGGATACATTTTCATTTCTTGCGATCAAAAGCCTGAGTGATTCCGGTAGAAGCTGTGAAACATCCGGTGATCGAGAAGATTGGTCACTCTCTGTAGGTGACGCTGTGGCGTCCAGAGAATTGCCATCGGCACCGGTTTCGCTGCTGTCTGCGACTCCGGTGTTGTTCTCAGGACCGATTACAATAGGTGTACCGCCATCGCCTGTACCAGAGATACCTCCGCCGCACGCACTGATAAACATGCCTGCGAGAATATAGATCAACAATAATCTCAATGACCGAGAAGCATGCTTTTTATGCAAATTGTTATTTCGCATCATTGTTCGCCTCGTTTTGTTTGTCGTCTGGCTCAATGGGCTCTTCGAAATAATAGATGCCAAGACCTGTTCGGTAACGTCCAGTGCCTTTTACAGATGGGTTGACGGAACGATCTTGTGTTGAAAGAAATTGATCCAGGTAGTTGAGTAGTTCAAGAGACTTTTCATTGCTTAGATTGCGGAATAATTCCACACCGATCTCAGGAACATCATCATAAGCAACTGATAGCTGCAGGCGTGTGGCATCTGATTTTGTTGTGAAGTTGTGCTCAATGGTGTTAAGCAGATCGTTAATGCTGTCGCCGGAAAGACGCATTAGCTCATCATTGCTGGCGGCGGGTACATAACCGTTAGAGGTTAGGGTTACCTTGGATTTTTCTTTATTAAAGCTAACTGAGCCAACTCGTATCAGCTCATCGAGAATAGCGCGCGCAGTCATATCGCCACTGTAGCGTTTCACCAGATCTTCAAAGCTGCCTTCCGCTTGAGGATCACCCCAGCCAAGTACTTTTGGCTTGCCGGACTTTTGTTGAAAGTCCTCATCCCGCATCCACCCACTAACGACTCTGGCGGCGCGGTTATGGTCTTTTTGTTCGGTTTCGTTGCTAACAGGATTATCGAGGAGTCTTTTCACTTCTTTGCGATTCACACCGGTCAGGACGGAAATCCTGGATACCGATTGCTTGCGCCCCGGCAGCCCAAAGTCCTCGCTGGCTACTTCTACGAAAACACGGCGTGCAACTGTACTGAAGTCTGCGAAGGCCACGCCATTACGCAGCAGCAGCCGTACCAGGGGCCGCAGGACCTTCTTCATCGTGGATGTAATTACGGATGATTCGCTCATGGAGGTAAATATACAGTAATTCGCCAAATTAGCTGGGAGAATTATCCCATAAATTAAACTATCGGCTTGACTTGCCGAAATATTTGCTATTATATGGGAATATTGTCCCAAATAAATAAGAATTTAGTATTTTCCAGAGCGCGATCTATTTCCCATGCGATTGCGCATTAGCAAAATGGAGTTTCCCCACAATGATATTTCAGAAAAAAGCGAATTGGTTACTGTTTCTGGCTTGTGCCATAGGCACGGGTTGCAGCAGCGACGGCGCTAAATTAGATGATGAGGCAGTTATTGGTGCCGAAGCGGGGCTGGCAGCTGAACCCGCGGAAGAGCTTATTCGCAACAGCCTATTGAGTCATTACACGTCAACTGGTGCTGAAAACGGATTAACTGGTGGTGTCTCAACAGATGCCAATGGAGTTGCTGAATCAGCAGCACCGCTGGCGGATTCTGCCGATGGCGCTTCTGACTCTGCAGCTTCTTCAAGCCGTTTCAGTGATACCAATGTACAGGAGGCGGGTGTTGATGAATCTGACAGGATCAAGATTGATGGTGACGTCTTGTATGCGCTCGAAACTCCTGATTTGAATTACATTGACTATGGGGCTCCGGTGCCGGAAGGGTTTCTGTCTGATGTTATTGCGCCGCCGTACCTGCCGTCAGTCGAAACTTTAAGTGCATACCGGCTAGATGGTGATAATTCTTCGGTGATTTCGCGTTTGCAGCTACAGGAACTCAGTGGGCGTTCCATTAGTGGTATGTACCTCTACAAGAGCAATAACGAAACTGATCTGATCTTGTTATCCGGCCAGTCGTTTTTTCCGTGGGATTCATGGGGTAGGGCAAGTGATTTTGGTGGACTTGAGACACGTATCAGCTGGATAGACGCTGATAATCCACAGGCCTTATCAACACAGCGCACTATGGATATTCAAGGCCATCTCATTGCAAGCCGACGGGTAGATAACCGATTGATACTGGTGACCCGCTTTCATCCTCAAATCAATGGGGTGGTGCCATATGCCTATACCGAGGAAGACATAAATAGAAATCGCGAACTAATTGTGAATGCAGATGTTTCTGAATTTCTTCCTGTTGTAAGAATTGCCGAAAATGGCAGTGCTACGCAACGACCGGTGATAGGCAATAACTTGTGTTACAGGACAACATCCGATGATCAAAACATTGATGACGCTATTGCAGGTACAAGTTTCTACAATCCTTCTCCGAGTATTATTTCAATCATAAGTGTTGATCTTGATAATTTATCTACAGGAATTAACAGTGCATGCTTTATCGGTGATTCAGAGACACTCTACGTTTCACCGGAATCTGTATACCTGGCGACAACCGAGTACAACTATTTGATCGCAGATGCCTCTACTACAGGCAGAGAAATTGTTACTGATACCGATGTCGTTGATAACATTGTTGATCAGGGATTATTTTACGCATTCTATGCGCCAGAAGTTACCACCAATATCCATAAATTCACTTTTACAAATGCTGGCGCACCTGTGTTTAGAGGTAGCGGTTCTGTAAAGGGTCACCTTGGCTGGAATCCAGATCGCAAACCGTTTCGTTTTAGTGAAAAAGATAATAACCTGCGTGTAGTGACTTTTGATGAGTCGCTGCCAGAGTCGCCGGTGACACTAAGTATATTGCAGGAATCAGGAGGCCGATTAACTGCCATTTCTACTTTGCCTAATGAAACACGCCCGGCACCCATAGGTAAGCCGGGTGAGAGTTTATATGCGAGTCGTTTTATTGGAGACAGGGCTTATCTGGTTACGTTTCGAATCGTTGATCCCCTGTATGTACTTGATCTTTCTAATCCGCGTGATCCACGTATTGCAGGGGAATTGGAAATCCCGGGCTATTCAGATTATCTGCATCCGGTTAATGACTCCCTTTTGATCGGGCTCGGAAAAGATGCTGTCGAAGCGACCAGTAGCTTCTTCGGTGATGGGCGTGGTGCCTGGTATCAAGGAGTAAAAATAGCGTTATATGATGTTGCTGATCCCGCTAATCCTTTTGTTGCAGATGAAAGGGTGTATGGTAAGCGTGGTACCGAAAGTCCCGCACTGTTACAACACCATTCTTTTGCCTTTCTTAAAGGTGATGAAGGTAGAAACTTCAAGCTTTCTATTCCTTTGTCTCTTAATAACGGCTCGACTAACGGTAGTCCGCAGAGCTGGGTGCCGTGGACAAGCAATAATCTGTTATCGCTGGAAGTAGATGAAAATAGCAATCGCTTTGTCGATGTACCTGGTTGGGAGCTCGAAAGCCGCAATTCAGGGTTTAGGTATTCGCCGGTAGGACTTGAAAATGATCGGGCCGTAATTGGCGCAAATAATGATCTTTATCTGATCCACAATGGCACACTGCAATATGGTGATTGGGGAAGTAGTGAGCCCTCGCTATCCATTAATAACTAATTGCTCGTTCATTATTCTCCAAAGAGTAGTGACTGTAAGAATAGTGGAATAGGGCGTCGAACGTTCGGCGCTCTTTTTTATTGACGACTCATTCCACACTGTATAGTCGACAGCGCATTTGGATACGCTAGTATTAACGCCTATTGTTAGGAGCTTATAATGCGCGTACTGGTGATAAATTGTGGTTCTTCCAGCGTCAAATATCATTTGATTGATCTTCTGGATGGCAGTCGGCTTGTGTCTGATAAAATTCAGTCAATTGGTGAGGCCGGTGGTGAGTTTCAAAATCACCAACAGGCGCTCGAACATGTCGTTAGAGAAATCGGCGAGCAGAGCATTGATGCGGTCGGGCACCGCGTAGTGCATGGAGGCGAGCAGTTTGTCGAACCTGTGACCATAGATGATGATGTACTTAAAGAAATTGACGCCTGCTCGATAGATGCGCCGCTTCATAACCCGTTTAATCTGCTCGGTATAAATATAGCCCGCGAGAAATGGAGTAATCTACCGCACGTTGCAGTATTTGATACTGCATTCCATGCCCGAATGCCCAGGCGCGCACGCGAGTATGCGATTGATTCAGAGGTATCAGATAAGTATCGAATCAGACGATATGGTTTTCACGGTACTTCACACGAATATGTTGCAGGTGTTGCAGCGGGTGTATTGCGCTCATCGGTGAGTCAGCTTCGCATGGTGACACTGCATCTCGGTAACGGTGCCAGCGCCTGTGCAGTGGAGTATGGAAAATCGACTGAGACCAGTATGGGTATGACTCCGCTGGAAGGATTGGTAATGGGTACCCGTTCTGGTGATATTGATGCAGGGGCGGTTATGTCTCTTTTGCGTAGCGGTGATTTTACTGTTGCCGAGCTTGATGACTTATTGAACCGGAAAAGCGGTTTGCTTGGACTCAGCGGTGTTGGTAATGATTTACGAAAAATAGAGGATCGAGCAGAGCAAGGGGATGACAGGGCGCGTAAAGCGATTAATGTTTTCGCACATCGGGCAAGGAAGTATATTGGGGCTTATGCCGCAATAATGGGTGGGCTTGATGCTGTGGTATTTACTGGTGGAATCGGGGAAAACAGTGCAACGATGCGTCGCAGAATACTGCAACGGCTGGAATTCCTCGGGCTGACTGTCGATGAAGATTTAAATCGTGATGCATCAGTAGATAGTTCTGCCAATGCAACTATTATCTCGGATATCAGCTCAAGGGTTAGAGCGATCGTCGTCAAAACCGATGAAGCATTAATGATTGCAAGGCAAACCAAACGTATTGTTGGTGAAGAAAATAAGCTCAAAGTCCACAAGAGTATTCCAGTAGCCATCAGTGCCAGGCATATTCATCTAACGCAGGAAACTTTTGAGAAGTTGTTTGGCAAAGATGCTACACCCACTGTGTATCGGGAAATATCTCAACCGGGGCAATATGCCTGTGAAGAGAAAATTAACCTGGTTGGACCGCGTAATCGAATTGATGGTGTGCGTTTGCTTGGTCCGTTGCGAAGAGTTGATCAAATTGAAATTGCACGCACCGATGAGTTTAAGCTTGGGGTTGATGCGCCGATTCGTGACTCCGGCAAAGTGGAGGGTTCTGCACCGATAACACTTGAAGGGCCTAAAGGCACGGTCAACCTATCAGAAGGGCTTATCTGCGCCCGGCGACATATTCACATGCACCCTGATGACGCAGAGGTTTTTGGCGTTGTTGATAAAGACATTGTAGAAGTGGCCATCACCGGTGGTCCGCGCGATCTAACCTTTGGTGATACTTTAATACGGGTCAGCGAAAAGTATAAGCTTGAGATGCATATCGACACTGATGAAGCCAATGCAGCAGAACTTAGTAAAGACGCAAGCGGTGAGTTACTTTGCGATCAGGTCGCAGGTGCCGGTGCTGTGCTTAAAAAGTGCTGTTCTTAAAAAGTGCAGTGTTTAGAAAGTGATATTACGTTCTCTTATGCTTTACATGGAGAGAGATCACTTTAACAAAACATTTTGCATGTAGAGTTAAATGAGTTCTCGGCCAGTTTGTGTCCGGCGTGTTGTAAAGGATAAGGTTGTAAATCCACTATTTTACAACTGTATGAAAGTAGGTGTGAATCTGGTGTCTATTTCACGCAAGCCGGCTTCACGCAAACCAGCGTAGTAAAGACATATCTATGTCTGGGGAAAGTGCACGTAGCCAGCTTTAGATGCCAGGCCCGCAATCCACAATGGGCCCTCACTTTTAAGTTAATATAATGTGTTGTCAGATGCCAATCCGTAGGGCGTAATTCTCGCTCTGCAATTATTATCCGGAACTTATACAATTCAAAACTGATCGACTCAGCACCTTTCGAATTGAACCGGAGACCGCATGAAAGCATTGGTATACACAGGCACAGAGGAAGTTGTATTTCGGGACGAACCGGACCCAACCCCCTCGACCAGTGGTGATGTATTGCTGTCTGTTGATGCATGCGGTTTGTGTGGATCGGACATGCATGCGTACCATGGGCTGGATGCCCGCCGCGTTCCTCCGTTAATCCTTGGTCACGAAGTGACCGGTATTGTTCAAACCGGAGAGCGTAAGGGAGAACGGGTTATTGTAAACCCACTGATGTCTTGTGGTCATTGCAGTGATTGTGTGGCGGGTCGCGCACATCTTTGTGCCAGCCGGGAGTTGATTGGTATGCGTGTGGCCGGGGCGTTTGCGGATTATGTCGTAGTGCCGGAAAGCAGTCTGCTTTCTGTTCCTGATGAAATGGATGTTGCGCATGCCAGTTTGACAGAGCCGACAGCGGTAAGTCTGCATAGTATTATGACAGCAGAGCGAGTATTAAATCGTCCGGTCTCAGAGGCGCGCGCTCTGGTCATTGGTGCCGGAGCGATTGGTGTGCTTGCTGCTTTGTTGTTACAGGGTAAAGGCTGTCGTGAGGTGTATATCGGCGATACTAGTGAACTCAGGCGACAAACCGCTGAAAAGAATAACTTCGGTAACGTCTATGATCCGCTTTCCAATGAGCCTGAGGCCGGTAGTTTTGATCTGGTTATCGATGCAGTAGGCAGCGGGCGAACGCGGGAGGCGTCAAGTCGTATGGCCAGACCGGGTGGTGTGATTTGTCATATAGGCTTGCAGGACGATGCGCCGGGTCTGGACACGCGCAGGCTGACTTTGCAGGAGATAACCTTCATTGGCAATTACTGTTATACGATGTCTGATATGTTAGCTGCAAGAGATGCGATACATAGCGGTAGCCTCGGTAATCTGGAGTGGCTTGAGTACAGGCCGATGTCAGATGGTGCATCAGCTTTTGCCGATGTGCATAACGGTGTTGCTGCGGCGCCAAAAATTGTTTTGTTTCCCTCTAAATAAAGATATGGCCATTTTGGGCGTAGGGATGTAGATGAGTTCAACAGCTAGTGTAAATATGCCGGAGTCTGAAATGATAGTAACCAACCTTGAGTATTATCCGGGGATGGCTATAGAGAAGCACTTGAGCCTTGTGCAGGGCAGTTCGGTTCGTGCTAAACATGCAGGCCGTGATTTTATGGCCAGCCTGAAAAGTATTTTCGGTGGAGAGTTGGCAGGTTATACAGAGCTCCTGCATGAATCCCGTGAAGAAGCATTGGATAGAATGATACAACAGGCACAAAGTGTAGGCGCGAATGCGGTATTGAACGTTCGCTTCTCAACTTCCAGTATAGCCTCCGGTGCTGCGGAGATATTTGTCTATGGCACAGCAGTATTGTTGCAGGAGGAGTTGTGATTGAGTATGCCTTATTTGCGGTGTTGCTGGTGCTTGGCTTTGGATTTGGTCAACTCAATGAGCAGCGACACTACAAGTCTATTAAAAAACGTGAGCAGGAAATGTCTGTGTTGCCTGCTGTGGCAAGTAAGCATCCGCCAACTGATACACAATACCAACAACAAATGGTGATTGGCAGTGTGGTAGTGGCCAGCGATTACTTTAAATCGTTTCTGGCCAATTTGGTCAATGTCTTTGGTGGACGTATTAGATCCTATGAACCGCTGCTCGACAGAGGTAGGCGCGAGGCGATTCTCAGGCTAAAGCAAGAGGCCAGCAAACAAGGAGCATCGATGGTCTTCAATGTTAAGTACGAGACTTCGCGCATAGGTGGTGGTGTGACTACAATCGAGGTTATGGCCTATGGCACTGCATTGATTCCGGCGCAGAATAGTGTTGTGCACGCTTAAAGGTTATTGACTACAGTTTATTTGCCTATGCAATACGAAGATCGCACCCCTGACGACCGCGTTAACATACCGGGCCGTCATCCTTTTCGGGAATTTTTAAGGCTTAGTATAATGGCCGTGGTAGTGGTCATTGTGTTGGGTTTCCTGTTGAGTATTCTGGGTGGCAAACTTGGCGGACTTATTCCGTTTAAGTCTGAATTGTGGCTCACTGAACGTATTCATGCGGCCTCAGAGAAAGCCGGCCAGGAGTCGCTGTTTGAAGTCAGGAGCGTTAATCCCGAATTAGAAAATTATCTTCAGTCGGTTGCGGATAAAGTCTCAGTTGCATTAGGCCTGGAAGAGTCCATGCCGATCACTCTGCACTACAGTGATGAAAACGTTGTCAATGCCTTTGCAACTATCGGAGGGCACGTGTACTTTTTTAAAGGGCTATTAAGCTTATTGCCACATGAAAATGCATTGGCAATGTTAATGGCCCACGAGTATTCACATGTAACGTTGAGGCATCCGGCAAAAGGTCTTGGTGGCGGGCTTGCGCTGACAATCGGTACGTCAGTGATTGGTTTGTCTTCTGAAAACAGATTGTTCTCACTAGGGACTAGATTAACTTCAACAGGATTTTCCAGAAGCATGGAGTCAGAGGCAGATCAGTCAGCGCTGGCTGCAGTCTTTGAGATGTACGGTCATGTTGATGGCGCTGCAGCATTGTTTAACTTGTTCATGCAGCAAAGGCAGGGTGATGCTGGTGGACAATTTGAGAAATTTGTATTGACCCATCCACTTGATCAGGAACGTATCGACCAGATAAATCAGCTCGCTAAGGAGAATGGCTGGCTTACGGTTGGTGATCTCACACCATTGCCTGATGATTACATTGACTGGCTACAGCGCTAGTGGGCTTGTCCGAGAATGAATGATCTACTGCGAAAGCGATCTTTTGGCCAGCAATTGCGATCGATATCGTTAAATATGAATGACTATTCGCCTCAATCGATCGAAATATCTGACTCAAAATCTCACTTTCTCGCTACGACCGTCATTCTCGGACAAGCTCCTAGGTAGGTTGCTACTTGGCGACTTTGATTTTTTCGTCGAATCTTTGGTTAGTATTGTTCTGTCTTTTTATTGGAAGAACATTAGTTTCTTCAGAATTGTCGGATTCAAGAATGGTCAGTTGAGTAGAGAGGTTTATAACGCAGGTGTTCGCACTTGCAATTAAAGCGTGCATTTCGTAGCTACTGCTGCCGCCTTTTTCATTATCGACTGCTGCTTCACTGATTCTTTGAATAAGCTTATGTAACCCGGTACAGGTCGATTTTGCCTCTGATAATGCCGATTGTACTGTCATGAGTGATATTCCGGTTTACGAATTTCACATTCCCTGTGGTTTTTATTGGTAAAAATTGTGCTTTGTCTTGAAGATCTATAGTGCAGATTTCCTGAAATGCCACTGATATACCGTATATTTAATATTGTGTATCGTTTACTTGTTTGGATATTTTCCACTCAATTTTTTTGCACTGTTGCCGCCACCATTGAGCGAAGAAACAGTTCACATAGTGTGCCGTCTATCCTCGGCAATGTAGTTTTTAGCTAACCAGTGATAACTATGGCGGCAGCAGAGATAAGAAGACAGTGGCGTACAACTGGCAGGGCATGGCGGAAGCTCTTGCGCCGTCGTATCAAGCCCGGCACTGCTTTACTTGTTTTCTGGCGAACCTTTTGGAAGACTACTCAACTATTGTCGCGGCTATCTTTCCTGCTGATCGGTGGTGCAGTAGTAGCCGTGCTGATGATTGCGATTCGACTCGTTACACGACTATATCGTGCAGGTTCTGGATAGACTTTCTGAATATTCTGGCTAGGAGCTTGTCCGAGAATGAGGGTCGTAGCGAGAAAGTGAGATTTTGAGTCAGATATTTCGATCGATTGAGGCGAATAGTTATTCATATTTAACGATATCGATCGTAATAGCTGGCCAAAAGATCGCTTTCGCAGTAGA
>CALIHW010000212.1 GCA_938020525.1 uncultured Granulosicoccaceae bacterium
TAAAAGACTTGCAGGATGAATTAGGTTTAACGTTGTTGTTTATCTCACATGACTTACCAGTGATCCGACAAATGTGCGACCGGGTTGCAGTAATGCGTCACGGCGCAATCTGTGAGATAGCCGCAACAGAAGAGTTGTTTAACAACGCGCAGCATGAGTATTCACAACACTTATTGGAACTGATGCCACGTATGGATGTAATTGGCAGTGCATAAAAGCGTCCACTGAATATTGCTTGTTACTCCAGCTGCTTTTGCCTAGATCGACCGACCGATACAAATAAATTTACCATTTGGTCAAAAATGTGGCAATCTACGCATGGTGGAAAACTCTTGAGGAAACACTATGGCGGAGTCACCTCGTACTCCCGGAGTCATTGCTGGTAGGCTGGACGCCGAATCCCTGCAATCAAACTTTGCGGATCTGCATGGCCCACTGGACTCGCACGAAGCCAGAGTTGCAGCGGATCGTTGCTATTTCTGCCATGACGCACCGTGTATTACAGCTTGTCCCACCACAATCGATATCCCGTTATTCATACGGCAGATAGCAACAGATACTCCTAAAGCTGCAGCCAAAACAATCTTCGATCAAAACATTCTCGGCGGCATGTGTGCACGGGTTTGCCCGACTGAAACACTATGCGAAGAAGCTTGTGTGCGAGAAGCCGCAGAAGGTAAGCCAGTAGAAATCGGACGCTTACAACGCTTTGCAACTGACACACTAATGAGTGAAGGCACTCAGCCGTATACGCGTGCCGCCTCAACTGGCAAAAAGATCGCTGTAGTGGGTGCAGGGCCTGCCGGTTTAAGTTGCGCCCATCGTCTTGCGATGTTTGGACATGACGTGACTATTTTCGATGCGAAAGAAAAACCTGGTGGCTTAAATGAGTATGGCATCGCGGCTTATAAGTCAGTAGATAATTTTGCTAACAATGAAGTGACCTGGTTGCTTTCAATCGGCGGAATTGAAATAAAGCAGGGGCAGGCGTTGGGACAAGACTTCAGTCTTTCCGATATTCAAAATCAATACGATGCAGTATTTCTTGGTGTTGGGCTCGATGGTACCAACAAGCTGTCAGTAGACGGCGCCAGCTTAAATCACGTGACAGATGCAGTAGAGTTTATAGCTGATGTTCGGCAATCGAAAGACTACACAGATGTTGCGGTAGGGCGAAACGTTGTTGTGATTGGCGGTGGTATGACTGCTATTGATGCCGCAGTTCAAGCCAAACTTCTGGGAGCTGAAAACGTCACAATTGCCTACCGTCGTGGTCAGGAAAACATGAACGCCAGCCGTTGGGAGCAAGATCTGGCAACTGCTAAAGGATGTCAGATACTGCCGCATCTTCAACCATCGTCAATAGAAGGCAATGACAGTACCAGTTCAATTACCTTTGAATACACGGTAACAACACCAGACGGATTGAAAGGATCCGGTGAAACAGTAACGCTTACGGCTGACCAGATTCTGATGGCGGTGGGCCAAACGCTTGAAGGTCAGCCGGATGGCATCGTATTAACCGGTGGCAAAATTCAAGTCGACAGCAATGGCAGAACCAATATCGATGGCATTTGGGCAGGTGGTGACTGTGCCACTGGTGGCGACGATCTCACGGTAACTGCTGTTGCTGAGGGGCGGGATACAGCAGAAGACATTCACAAACAACTTAGTGTCAACTGAGAAGCTACGGACTTAAAGGAAGATTAATGGCAGATCTAACCACTGACTTTTTAGGTATTCGCACGCCTAATCCTTTTTGGCTTGCATCAGCACCACCAACTGATAAAGAGTATAACGTGCGTCGTGCGTTTGAAGCTGGCTGGGGTGGGGTAGTATGGAAAACACTGGGTTCTGAGGGCCCTCCCATTGTTAATGTTAACGGTGCGCGCTACGGCGCTATATGGGGGGCTGACCGAAGGTTACTCGGGCTGAACAACATCGAACTGATCACCGACCGGCCATTGGAAGATAATCTGGGTGAAATAAGGCACCTTAAGAAAGAATATCCCGATCGTGCCATCATCGTGTCCTTAATGGTGCCGTGTGAAGAGCAGGCATGGAAGGACATTCTTACCCGGGTAGATGAAACCGGCGCAGACGGTATAGAACTTAACTTTGGCTGCCCTCATGGCATGGCTGAACGCGGTATGGGATCCGCCGTGGGTCAGGTGCCGGAATATATCGAGATGGTGACCCGCTGGTGTAAGGAAAACTATAACAAACCGGTCATCGTCAAGCTGACGCCCAATATCACCGATATCCGTTTTGCCGCCCGCGCTGCAAAAGCCGGTGGCGCAGACGCCGTCAGTTTAATCAACACGATCAATTCTATTACTTCAGTAAACCTCGACACCATGTCACCTGAGCCATCGATTGACGGTAAAGGTACCCATGGTGGCTATTGTGGTCCTGCGGTAAAGCCAATTGCAATGCACATGGTGGCAGAGATAGCACGTGATGCAGAAACTTCGGGGTTTCCAATTTCTGCCATTGGCGGAGTGACTACCTGGCGCGATGCTGCGGAGTTTATGGTCACGGGGGCTGGCAATGTACAAGTGTGTACTGCTGCGATGACCTATGGGTTTAAGATCGTGGAGGAAATGATTAGCGGCCTGTCTGACTGGATGGACAGCAAAGGTTATCAAAATACTTCAGAGTTTATGGGGCAAGCGGTTCCGAACGTCACAGACTGGCAGTATCTCAATCTTAACTATGTGGCTAAGGCTAAAATTGATCAGGACTCGTGCATAAAGTGCGGGCGCTGTTTCGCAGCCTGCGAAGATACGTCTCATCAAGCTATCTGGATGAAAGAAGGACGGGTCTTTGAAGTCAATGATGCTGAGTGCGTTGCGTGCAACCTGTGCGTTAATGTTTGTCCGGTCGAAGACTGTATTACCATGGAGCCTATGGCTGTGGGTGAAACAGATCCACGAACTGGCAAAGAAGTTGTCGCTGAGTACGGCAACTGGACAACGCATCCCAATAATCCAAGTGTCTCTGAAAAAGCATGAGCCTGGGAGAAGGCATGAGCCTGGGAGAAAGTATAAGCCTGGGGAAAACCATGAACGCAGAGCAGTTGCTTATACCTGCAGCATGCGCGAAAACAACGTTAGCAGATAGTCTTCGGCATCCGGGTATGGGTCAGTATCTGCGCCCAACACTGCATGAATTTGCGCGTCGAAGTCTGCGTAGTGCTGGGTCAGTGACCAGATCGAGAAGATAAGATGCACGGGATCAACATTGCGAATCTTGCCAGCCGTAACCCAGTGTTGGATCAATGTGCTCTTTTCTTCAACGAGCTGCTTCAATTCACCGCTAAGCAGGTGATGTATGTGAGGTGCGCCCTGCAAAATTTCATTGGCGAAGAGTCTGCTTTCACGCGGGTAGTTGCGACTCATTTCCAACTTACGTTTAACGTAGTCCAGAATATTATCCAATGGCTCGCCGTCATCATTCAACTCACGCAGTGGATCCAGCCACGTTTCCATCAGCTTACCAATCAACGCTGTGTGAATCGTTTCTTTGGATTCAAAGTAGTAGAGCAAATTCGGTTTCGACATACCTGCTTCAAGCGCAATAGCATCGAGCGTTGCACCGCGATAACCCTGTGCTGCAAAAACAGAAAGGGCCGCCGCATATATTTTCGCAGTCTTTTCTTTTTGGATACGCGTTTGCGCTTTGCCGTTTGCTTCTTGTCGCATACTGACGTTGATAGAGTTCCAATTACAACACATACTATCGGCAATACTGCAGTCAGGTGAATATTTTTACTCACACTGCATTTTGTCTTTCATTAGCTTGCTTTAGGGTGAATACAGCTTTGCCCCAATATCAGGAGGATTTCAGATGAGTGCAGACACTGAAACACGCGCTAACATTCGCATTAACCCGGAACGGTTGTGGGATAGCCTTATGGAAATGGCGAAGATTGGCCCCGGGGTCGCCGGGGGTAACAATCGTCAGACCCTCACCGATGAAGATGCAGAGGGCAGGGCACTGTTTCAATCCTGGTGTGAAGATGCAGGCTGCACGATGGGTGTTGATGAGATGGGTAATATGTTCGCCACGCGTGCAGGTGAGGATCCGCATGCCTTACCGGTTTATGTAGGTTCCCACCTTGATACTCAACCGACAGGCGGCAAATATGATGGCGTGCTCGGTGTCCTTGGCGGGCTTGAGCTGGTTCGCACACTCAATGACCTCGGTATTAAAACCAAACATCCCATCGTTGTAACTAACTGGACCAACGAGGAAGGCACCCGCTACGCACCCGCCATGCTGGCTTCAGGTGTGTTTGCTGGAAAGCACACATTGCAATGGGGCTATGATCGTGTTGACGCCAATGGCAAGCGATTTGGTGACGAGCTGGAGCGAATCGGCTGGAAGGGTCCCGAGAAAGTCGGCAACCGTAAAATGCACGCAATGTTCGAGTTACATATAGAACAAGGGCCAATCCTTGAGGCTGAGAACAAAGACGTTGGTGTAGTTACCCATGGCCAGGGGTTGCGCTGGATCGAATGCACTGTTACCGGTAAAGAAAGTCACACCGGATCCACACCAATGCATATGCGTAAAAATGCCGGGCGAGGCTTGGCACTAATCACGGAGCTGGTGCATGAGATTGCCATGAAAAACCAACCCAATGCCGTCGGTGCAATTGGTCATATTGATGTCCACCCGAATTCTCGAAATATAATACCGGGTAAAGTCGTATTCACGGTTGATATGAGAACCCACATACTCGACAAGTTAAACGGTATGGTGGATGAACTAATGCAGAAAGCACCAGCGCTATGTGAAGAAATCGATGTACAGTTTGAAGCTGAAATTGTCGGTCAGTTTGATCCGCCGGCATTTGATGAAAACTGCGTAAAAGCAGTACGAGACGCTGCTGAGAGCCTTGGTTACTCACATATGGACATCGTTTCAGGCGCCGGTCACGATGCGTGCTGGATTAACGATATCGCACCAACAGCCATGATTATGTGCCCATGTGTTGATGGCTTATCGCACAATGAAGCTGAAGAAATATCTATTGAATGGGCCACAGCCGGTGTGGATGTGCTGTTCCATGCGGCGGTTAACACGGCTCAGATTGTTGAGTGACCAGATAAACGAATCATTAAAGTATCTAGACAACGCGCATTGCGTAAGAGTACTTACACAGCGCAAATAATCAGAGAGGAATTCAAATGAGTACAGTCATTAGAAACGGTACCGTCGTTACAGCAGATCTCAGCTATAGCGCAGATGTGCTGATAGACAATGGCGTGATCATGGAAATCGGCAACAACCTCACTGGCAATACAGAGTTGGATGCGTCCGGTTGCTACATCATGCCCGGGGGTATTGACCCTCACGTGCATCTCGAAATGCCTTTTATGGGTACATACTCATCAGATGACTTTGAAAGTGGCACACGCGCAGGGCTTGCCGGTGGTACCACTATGGTTGTTGATTTTTGTCTGCCTAATCAGGGAGAAAGTCTGTTGGACGCGATCCAGCGCTGGGACAACAAGTCCACTCGCGCCAATTGCGATTACTCGTTTCACATGGCAGTAACCTGGTGGGGAGAGCAGGTTTTCAAAGACATGAAAACAGTGGTTCAGGAACGTGGCATCAATACCTTTAAACACTTCCTCGCCTATAAAGGTGCACTGATGGTTAACGATGATGAACTGTTCTCATCGTTTAAACGACTCTCAGAACTTGGTGCCACTGCCATGGTGCACGCAGAGAACGGTGATGTAGTAGCAGAGATGACGGCCAAACTGTTGGCAGATGGCAATACCGGCCCTGAGGCACATGCGTATTCCAGGCCCAGTCAGGTAGAAGGTGAAGCGACTAATCGAGCAATCATGATTGCCGACATGGCAGGCGTACCACTGTACGTTGTCCATACGTCTTGTGAAGAAGCCCATGAGGCTATCAGGCGCGCACGTCAGAACGGTAAAAGAGTTTGGGGTGAGCCATTGATACAGCACCTGACGCTGGATGAAAGTGAGTACTTCAACAAGGATTGGGATCATGCCGCACGACGCGTTATGTCTCCGCCATTCAGAAACAAGAAACACCAGGATAGCCTTTGGTCAGGATTGATGTCCGGCTCGCTGAGTGTTGTTGCTACGGATCACTGTGCATTCACTACAGAGCAAAAAAGAAGTGGTGTCGGGGATTTCTCAAAAATTCCAAACGGTACCGGTGGCCTGGAAGATCGCATGCCAATGCTTTGGACGCATGGTGTGGCAACAGGCAGGCTCACTCCTAATGAATTTGTCGCAGTAACTTCAACCAATATCGCAAAGATACTGAACTGTTATCCGAAGAAAGGTGCTGTGCTGGTGGGTGCAGATGCTGATCTTGTTGTTTGGGATCCGGAAAAAGAAAAAACCATACAGGCAAGCTCACAGCAATCATCCATAGATTACAATGTGTTTGAAGGGCATCATGTTAAAGGCTTACCTCGATTTACTTTAACCCGTGGCAAAGTTGCTATCCATGACGGCGAAGTGAAAACTGAAGAAGGCCACGGGGAGTTCGTAAAACGCGAAGCCAATGCAACAGTGAACAAGTCTCTGTCGCAATGGAAAGAGCTGACCGCCCCACGGCCGGTAGAACGCACAGGTATACCGGCAACCGGCGTTTAATTGTGGTTGAACCGTGTAAGTACGCAGAGAATAGCAAAGTATGAGTGAACCGGTCGTTCAAGCCCGGGATTTGTCCCTGACATTTAAGACTAATGATGGACCGGTACACGCGTTAAGCAACGTTAGCCTCGATATTAATCAGGGCGAGTTTGTTAGCTTTATCGGGCCTTCAGGCTGTGGCAAAACAACCTTTCTACGTGTGATTGCGGATCTTGAAACTCCGACGGGTGGTGTTGTAACCGTTAACGGTTTATCGCCTGGTGAAGCTCGGCTTAAGCGTGCTTATGGTTATGTGTTTCAGGCAGCAGGGCTTTATCCTTGGCGCACCATTGGCGGCAACATCCGGCTTCCGCTGGAGATCATGGGGTACAGCAAGGCAGAAAAAAAGGCCAGAGTTGCCAGTACGCTTGAACTGGTAGAACTTGCAGGGTTTGAAAAAAAGTTTCCATGGCAATTGTCAGGGGGTATGCAACAGCGTGCGTCTATCGCGCGGGCACTTGCCTTTGATGCAGATATCCTTTTAATGGATGAACCATTTGGTGCACTGGATGAAATTGTCCGTGATCACTTGAATGAACAGCTGTTGTCACTTTGGTCAAAGACCGGCAAGACAATCGCGTTTGTTACCCACTCGATTCCGGAAGCGGTATTTTTATCGAGCAAGATTGTCGTTATGTCGCCAAGGCCGGGGCGGATTGCAGATGTCATCGACAGTCCATTGCCTAAGGATAGATCCTTGGAAATTCGTGACACGCCGGAGTTTCTCGAGATAGCTCATCGCGTTCGTGAAGGATTGCGCGCCGGTCACAGCTATGACTGAACAAGCGTCGCCAACAGAGGAGGGTAGTCATGCGTAATGTTGTACCGGTTATGACTGTACTCGCTATGCTGGTGGCTTTCTGGTGGGTTTCTGTTGCACCCATGAACATGCGAGCAGCACTCGATGTTGCAGAACGTGCCGGCGATACCGTAGTCCCAACAGGTTCTGTTGAACGAAGAAGTATTCCCGTTCTGCGACTGCTGCTAGATAATCCTCAACATATTGAATCAGGCTATTCGCTTAAAAGACCGAGACTACCAACACCTTCGCAAGTGGGGGCGGAACTCTGGAAGACTACCGGTGCAATGGTAATTAAAGGCCGGGCTTTTTCAAAGCGTTCACTGATTCACCATGGCTGGATTACCTTACAGTCAACCCTTTGGGGGTTTCTACTTGGTACAACACTTGGCATTCTCGGTGCGATTGCCATTGTTTATAGTCGTGTGGCTAATATGAGCTTAATGCCATGGGCAGTGATAAGCCAGACTATACCTATTGTTGCACTGGCACCGATGATTATTGTTTTATCGAATCAGCTGGGCATACAAGAGCGCGGTGTGCCAAAAGCCATTATTGCGGCTTACCTTTGTTACTTTCCTGTGTTAGTCAGTATGGTTAAGGGGCTGCGTTCACCTTCTGCATCTGAACTGGATTTGCTCAAAACCTATGGCGCTGGTCGACTGCAAAGCTTTTTAAAATTACGGCTACCAGCTAGCGTACCGTTTTTGTTTACTTCATTAAAAGTCGGTATCGCGGCAGCACTGGTTGGTACCATTGTTGGTGAACTACCCACAGGGGCAATAAGTGGCCTTGGTGCACGCATATTGATTGGCGATCAGTTTGGAACACCTCTGGCCATTTGGTCGGCTTTATTTGCAGCGGCAATTCTGGCTGGCGTACTGGTTACCCTGCTTGATATTATGCAAAGAATAACGCTACATAAAATGGGTTTCAGAGCATGATCTGGCTATTTGGGGCACTGCTATTTTGGATCGCAGCGTGGGCTCTAAACGTCTGGCTTGCCAATAGCAAAGCATCAGACAGTATTGTATTGCGTGTTGCGGTACCAGTGCTTTTTGGCGTTACGTTGCTGGTCTTGTGGGAAGGTCTGGTACGTGGCTTAGGGGTATCACAAGTTATACTGCCTGCGCCCAGTCAGATTGGCAGTACCATCCTTAACTCAACTGAAACACTTTGGGTCGATTTCAATCAGACCGTTATAAAAGGTGCATTACGCGGCTTTTTGATCGGCGCATTAGCGGCGTTTCTTACTGCAATTGTTATTGATCGCAGTAGTTTTCTAACACGTGGCTTACTGCCTATTGGCAATTTTGTCGCAGCACTTCCCATAGTCGGTATTGCACCGATTCTCGTCAACTGGTTCGGCTTTGACTGGCAATCCAAAGCTGCTGTCGTTGTCGTCATGGTATTTTTCCCGGTACTGGTAAATACAGTTCAGGGACTCAGAGAATCAGACAGAATGCAGCGCGATCTGATGCGCACCTATGCCGCGGGATACCTACAAACACTGTTTAAGTTGAGACTGCCATCCGCCATGCCGTTCGTTTTTAACGGCTTAAAGATCGCAACGACGCTGGCACTCATCGGTGCGATAGTCGCGGAGTATTTCGGATCACCCACTCGTGGAATGGGCTTTCGTATTTCGACCGGAGTAGGTAGTCTGGACATTGATCTGGTTTGGGCAGAGATTGCAGTTGCAGCTCTGGCGGGAACATTTTTTTACGGGCTTGTGGCCTGGCTGGAAAAACGGGTGACATTTTGGCACCCATCGCAAACCGGCTGAGATATCAGCCAAGTTACGGAAACTCAACCGAGGGGAAATACCATGAAACTCAAGAACTCACTCAGTGCCCTGGCACTGTCACTGGTTGCCGGAGTTGCAACTGCAGCAGATGATGTCACGCTACAGCTTAAATGGGTAACACAGGCCCAGTTTGCAGGCTATTACGTGGCACAGGAACAAGGCTTTTATAAAGAAGAAGATCTAAACGTCACCATTAAGCCGGGTGGCCCTGATATCGCTCCAACGCAGGTGCTGGCTGGTGGTGGAGCAGATGTAACAGTTGAGTGGATGCCTGCCGCCCTTGCTGCACGTGAGAAGGGGTTGGCTATGGTGAACATTGCCCAACCGTTTAAATCATCCGGCATGATGCTGACGTGCCGCAAAGACTCCGGTGTTGCCAGCACTGATGACTTTGCAGGCAAAACACTAGGCGTTTGGTTTTTCGGCAACGAATTTCCGTTCCTGAGCTGGATGGGTAAACTTGGTCTTTCTACAGACGGTGGTGATGACGGTGTAGAAGTACTAAAGCAGGGCTTTAACGTAGACCCTATTGTTAACGGCCAGGCCGCTTGTGTTTCAACAATGACTTACAACGAATACTGGCAGGTCATTGATGCAGGTATTTCTCCAGATGAACTGGTGACGTTTAAGTACGAAGATCAGGGCGTTGCCACTCTTGAAGACGGCCTCTATGCGTTGGAAGAAAATCTGGCTGATCCTGCATTTGAAGACAAGATGGTACGCTTCGTTCGCGCTTCCATGCAAGGCTGGAAGTGGGCTGAAGAAAACCCCGAAGAAGCAGCGTTGATAGTATTGGACAATGATGAAACTGGCGCCCAAACTGAAGAACATCAGATTCGAATGATGGGTGAAGTAGCGAAGCTGACAACAGGTTCAAATGGCGCACTTGAAGAAGCTGACTACGAGCGTACTGTAGAATCATTGTTGTCCGGAGGTTCTGATCCTGTGATATCTAAAGTGCCTGAAGGCGCCTGGACGCATGCCATCACAGACAAAGCCTTGTAACGGACAACCGATATATTAGCAAGGGTACGACTAATTCGGCTGCATTTTTGCAGCCGAATCTTTATCTGCTGAAAGAAAAACTTAGCTTTACGCTTAATCTGATAGCGCTTGCCTTTATAGTATACGAAGTCACTATTAGTTCTTGTAACGAAGCCTTGAGTTCGTGTCATCAAGGCTGCGTTAATCCATTACAGGGTTTTATGTATATATATAAATAATTGCACATGCATATGAAACCCGAAGCGCCTGAAAACATAAACTTCACCCTATATTTCGTGCCATGAACCTATTGAATTCACCTGGCTTCCTGCTTGTTGCTACTGGTGGCTTACTGGGGCTGACATTCCCTTTAGGTAAACTGGGCAGTCTGGCGGGTATTCATCCGGTTAGCTGGGCGTTTCTATTTTCCAGTGGTGCAGCGCTGTGTTTATTGGTGTTTCGTATAGTTTCCCGCAAGCCACTATTACTGAATCGTAGTAACGTACCATTCTATTGTCTGGCGGCACTCGTATCGTTGGTATTGCCAAATATAGTAACTTATCGAGTTATTCCTGAATTAGGCTCTGGTTATACCGGACTACTGTTTACTCTATCGCCGTTATTTACGCTAGCGCTGTCGTCAATATGGCAAGTACGCATGCCAAGTCGCCTTGGATTAATTGGTATTACTTTTGGCTTTGTAGGTGCTGTTGTTGTAACAATTACTAGAGGGGAGGTCGGTAATCCTGCCAGTATTGGCTGGCTGCTTGCGGGTCTTTGCATCCCATTGTCACTTGCTTGTGGGAATGTATATCGAACGATGGCGTGGCCTCATAATGCAAAGCCAGTCGAACTTGCAATCGGAATGAATCTCGCTGCTGCCAGTATGTTATTTGTATTGATATTGATGTTGCCTGAAGCGGAATTGCCCGGTGGTCTGGAAACTATAAAAATTACAGTTGTACTGACAGTACTGATAGCAAGCTTACTGATCGCAGTGCATTCGCGACTTCAATTTGTAGGTGGTCCAACTTACCTGAGTCAGATTGGTTATGTTGCTGCTGGTGTAGCGCTGTTGATTGGTATGCTCGTATTTGATGAAAGTTACTCCTGGATAACCTGGACAGGCGCGTTAATAATATTAGCTGGCGCTGTCATTAGCGTCAGAGCACAGAAAGCTACATAATCACGCTATTTCAATCTAGCATCTCCTCCAAATAGTGCTTCACGTATTCAAGTAATAGATTTTATAATTGGCTTTAATCCATTTTAGATTCCTTTAAAGCAGCCACGATCGGCCACAAGCAGAGATAATAAGTTATGAAATGTCATGAAGTAGACTTCGATATATTTGGCGATGATATGCAAATTGTTGAGGTTGAGCTCGACCCACAAGAGATAGTTATCGCTGAAGCTGGTGCAATGAACTACATGGAAGATGGCATTCAGTTTGAAACCAAGATGGGAGATGGATCCAAGCCAGTCGGTGGCATTATGGATTCGTTAATGCATGTCGGAAAACGCGTATTAACTGGTGAATCTATCTTTATGACGCATTTTTCCAACGGCGGTGTTGTTAAAAAACGTGTAGCTTTTGCAGCACCATACCCAGGTAAAATTATCCCGTTAGATATGATGGAAATTGGTGAGGAGCTAATCTGTCAGAAAGATGCGTTTCTGTGCGCAGCTTTTGGCACATCCATAGACATAACATTCCAGAGAAAGCTCGGTACAGGATTCTTTGGTGGTGAAGGTTTCATTCTTCAGCGTTTAAAAGGTGATGGAAAAGCGTTTATCCATGTTGGTGGCACGGTAATCAAGCGTGAGCTTAAAGGTGAAACGCTGCGTGTTGACACAGGTTGTCTTGCAGCATTTACCAGTGGTATAGAATACGATATTGAGCGTGCGGGTAATTTAAAGTCAATGGTATTTGGTGGTGAAGGTTTGTTTCTCGCAACGTTACGTGGCCATGGCACTGTCTACTTGCAAAGCTTGCCATTCTCAAGGCTCGCAAACCGCGTTCTACAAGCAGGTGGATCATTGGGTGGGTCCAAGGGTGAAGGATCAGTTCTAGGTGGTTTGGGTGATATGTTCGGCGATAACTAGGGTCCACGCAGAACGCCTACAACTGTAAACGTACCCTGACGGTTTACCAACGAGACAACGATTACCGATCATTTTCGTTACGTATGCACAACTGGTATAGTGCTGTTGTTAATCAGGAGAACTGAACAGATGAAAACAATTACTTGTAAACAGATGGGTGGAGCATGTGATGAGACATTCAGCGCTGAGACCTTCGAGGAAATGGCCGAGCTAAGCAAAGCACATGGTATGGAAATGTTTCAGAAACAGGATGCTGCACATCTTGCTGTTATGGCAGAAATGAAAACACTGATGGAAAAACCGGGTGCTCTAGAAGAATACATGGCCGATAAACGCCGCGAATTTGATGCACATCCCGACGATTAATATTGCAGAAAGGCTGGTTAAATGAAAAGTTTCCTGATTTCGATAAAACCCGCGCGCCTGTTAGCTATCACACTGACACTATTGATATTGAGCGCATGCGGTGGATCTTCATCCGATAGCGGTAACGCTGCTACCAGTCAAACCAATCCAGCAGGAAGCGATGCGGCAGTAACTGCTGTGGCAGTCAGTGGCGAATCAGGTAATTATAGATTTTCCGTCACTATTGAAAGCCCGGATACTGGCTGTGATCAATATGCAGATTGGTGGGAAGTGTTGTCGGCAGATGGTCGACTGGTTTATCGAAGAATTTTGGCACACAGCCACGTAACTGAGCAGCCATTCGAGCGTAGTGGCGGTCCTGTAAATATTGATAGCGATGAGAACATAATTGTACGAGCACATATGAACAACACCGGATATGGCGCACAAGTGTTCAGCGGCAATGTTGATCAGGGATTATCAATTGAAACCCAGGACACAGCGATATCTGCAGAGTTGGCCTTCGTGGATCCGCTGCCAGCAGATTGCGCGTTCTAAGCGACAGTGTTCGTTGGTGCACCCCATAATGCATATGTGACTTCGCATAATATATATTATGTTAAATGATG
>CALIHW010000213.1 GCA_938020525.1 uncultured Granulosicoccaceae bacterium
AATGACGGTCGTAGCGAGAAAGTGAGATTTTGAGTCAGATATTTCGATCGATTGAGGCGAATAGTCATTCATATTTAACGATATCGATCGCAATAGCTGGCCAAAAGATCGCTTTCGCAGTAGATCATTCATTCTCGGACAGGCTCCTAGTGGCAAGGTGCACAAATCTATTCTGGACAAGCCTATGCGTTTTTTACTTGTGTTGTTCATCAATGCAGCACTCACACAATTCGCCGTTGCAAAAGAGTGGCACGTTGATCAATCTTCATGTGGCGACGACGATACATTTTGCGAAATTCAGGAGGCTATAGATGCCGCTTCCGATGATGATGTCGTGCTACTCAAAGATGGCAATTACGAGTTGTGGCAGCAGTCGATCACGATCAACAAATCAATCACTCTGCAGGGACAATCATCAGATAAAACAATACTTCTTGGGGAAGGCGATGCACCTTCTGCGCTGCTTGTTGTAACGTCCAACGCAGAGTCCGTCACACTTAAAAATCTAACTGTCACTGATCGCGTTGTCACCGGTTCACCAACTATGGGTCCAGGCGGCATGGATTATCGGGGCGGTGACTTAACTATGGAGAATGTTGTTTTTTCGAATAACCGCGGGGGATGGGGTGGAGCTGCAAGGATAATATCTCTATTTGGAACCGTTAAAATCCAAAATTCGCACTTTATAGATAACACAGGTTTTGCTGGCGGTGGTTTAGCGGTGTATGACGGCAGTGCGCTGGAACTTATAATCGCAAACAGTCATTTTAGTGGTAATAACGCTGTGTTTTCCGGTGGCGCAATACTGATGCGTGATGTTGCCGAGGTACGTTTGGACTCCGTAGACATTCAAGACAACAAAGCTGGCAACACAGGCGGTGGTGTGCATGCATTTACCGACACTGGTAGCGTTGATCTGACAGTGGTCGATTCAACCATCAAAGGGAATGTCGCTTCAAAAGTAGGCGGAGTATCAACTAAAGGAGAGGACATTGCTGTTACGCTGCAGGATTCTAAACTTCAAGTCAATCGTAGCCGGGACAGCTTGCCAGAAATGGATTGTGGCGGTGTATCGTTTGAATTAGTTGGAAACAACGAAATCAGTCAAACTGACCGTTGCCAATAAAGAGAAAAGTAAGATAAATCACGCGCAGTGCGAAACATTAAGTCCAGGCCTCATCAAAACCTGGCTAATCAAAACCTGGACCAATCAATACCGGGCCTTTGCTGGTTTGCTCAACACCAGCACGTTGCCCAGAATGACAAGTACCACACCAGTCACTGCCGGAAATGTCCAGTGATAATCCTCCAGCCAGGTACTAATGAGCAAGGCAACTATTGGAAACACAACTCCAGCATACGCGCCTTTATCTGCGCCGATCCGGCTTATTAAAGTCAGGTAACAACCAAACGCTACAACCGATCCAAAAACAGCTAGATACAACATCGCACCGAGATAACGAGGCGTTAACTCTATGGCAGGAGCATCCCCACTGGCAAATGCTATCGCACTCATCACAAATGCTCCTGCAAACATGCCAATCATATTTGTTCTAATTACAGGCAATCCGGCACGCGAGTTACGCGCCGAGATAACATTACCGACTGATGCAAACCAGGTGGCGAGTACGCCGAGCATTACTGCAACCACAAGACGCCGACTCGATTGCACTTTTGCAAACTCCGGGTAGAACACCAAAACTAAACCGCATATACCAATAAAACTCGCAATCAGTGCACGACCGTTCACCGGCACCTTAAAGAAAACTCTTTGATTAATGATATTCATAACGGTGATTAATGAAAAAAGTATTGCCACCAGTCCAGTCGTCAGATCATTGGAAATAAGATAGAACAACCAGTAGTTCAGACAGAAAAGCATGACGCCTTGCGCACAGACGAATAGCAGATCTCGACCTCGCGGCAGATCAACCAGCCTGCCTCGCATGCCCAGCCAGCCGGCTACCAACCCGGCTGCTATAAAGAAGCGCCATGCAACAGACCAGGTCTCTGGCACAGGTCCGAGTTGAAGTTTGATCACATACCAGGTGGTACCCCAGATGAGCACTGTGGCTATGTAAAGTATTAGATTAGTCAAAAATAATAACTACGCTACTTCTAAACCGGAAACGCTATCATGTGCTGAGATTGGAAACACGAACTTTATTCGTAAGTCTGAAATGTGCGTAACGTATTGAAACTTGCGGGCATGCTTTTTTCAATATTCCGTCATGCCAGTTAATTGCGTAGGATTATTTCTGTGAAATTGGCTGTGAGGTTGCTTGGGAGATTGCCTATGAGATTAATTGGAAAATTGCCTGTTTGACTTCAGCAACGTCATATATTTTTCAGCCGATACCAAAGCATACCAACCCATTCGTGAATGGCACGATCAAGAGTTACCATCGGATAAATACTGGGTAGCTTTAAACCCCCTTTTGAAATAGTAAATTCTGTAGGCGCCATAGAGTAGTCGATACCATACTTACCTAGCACGGCTTCTGACCGGGGTAAATGCATCGCTGTACTCACCACCACAATACGACTACCTTGCTGAGGATTTTGCTTTAACCAAGCCACTGCAGAGTCGATTTCATCTTCTGTATCAAGCGACAAGTCGAACCGGATAATTCGCTCTTCAGGAACGCCGAGCAACAACGCCATCTCATGCATTTTTTCCGCATGACTGGGAGTGCCTGACCTGGGGGGAGCACCACTGAGTGCGAGCATTGAATCGGGTTTGGTTTGCCACAACCTGACCCCCTCCATCAGTCTGGTTAACGCCACAGGATACAATTGTGTATTGATCGGTAATGCCTTGTCAGAGATCATGTGCGCCCATCCGTGTACCAGGATCAATCCGGTATCAGCAGGAGCATAGGGCAGAACTTCAAATTGATCCTCGAGGCTGCTGGCCACTTTAGTAAACACACCGGGAACAGTCGACGCAATCAAAAGCATGCACAGCATCAGTGACATTAAGTAACTAAACTTCGGTAACCAACGGCGCACCAACAAACACAATAGCAACAGCACAGGTACACCGGGAATAAAATGGACAAAAACCGAAACCAGCTTCTTGAGCAAAAAACCATCAATCACGTTTTAAACCTGAGTTCATTGAGTTGGAGTTGTCCGACTGCACTATACCAAAAAGAACTTCTCACATACTATTCATATGACTTATTATAGCTACTGGATAGCAGCGCTTTAATCATCACAGGCATTCTACTGCACAACTCGAAAAAATCGCTGATATGAAAAAGACTTTAAGTAAAGCGCCGGTCGCCATAGTCACCGGAGCCGGTGGAGGAATTGGTCAAACTATCGCGCGCAGGCTTGCAGAAGAACAATGGTTCGTTGTTGTAAATGACATCAATGAGGTGGATGCCAATAAAACATTAGAGGCCATCACTCACAGCGGACATACAGCAATGGTACATACGGGGGATGTAGGCAATACCGATGACGTAGCAAGCTTGTTCTCAGCAGTTGAGGAAAATAACAATCGAACACCAAAACTGCTAATAAACAACGCAGCAGTGCAAACCTGGGCGTCAATTGATGAACTTGCTGTTGAAGATTGGCAAAAAACCATCAATACCAATCTGACAGGTTGCTTCACTATGACGAAGAACTTTGCCAAAACCGCTCCGCAAGGGAGCTCCATCATAAATATTGGATCCGGTTGCAATCATTTGGCATTCCCCACATTGATTGACTACTCCGCAAGCAAAGGGGGCATTGAAATGCTCACCAAATCCAGCGCGCTTGAACTCGGACCACGTGGTATCCGCGTCAATTGCATTGCACCCGGTGCAATAGCCACAAACAGAACCGCACAGGAAACCGACAGCTACAGCGATACCTGGTCTGCACTGACACCACTACGACGCATCGGCACACCTGACGATGTCGCAAACGCCGTATTGCTTTTGATTGACGATAAAGCCAGCTTTATTACGGGACAGACTATCAACGTAGACGGTGGTCTTTTCAGCCGTGCTATCTGGCCTGCAGACTATTGAGCCGAACTTCAGCCATTCGCTGCTTTATTTACCACCATTCTTATTTACCATAACCCTTATTTGCCACAATAAAGAAATGATCGATCTCTAGATTGCAGCATATAACCTGGTCGCAGGTCAGGTTATACTTGCGTATCTCAAAGCAAAGCCTGCCGCACAATGTCTATTGCCAAACCGACTATCACTTGTGTAGAAGACTTTAAGCCGATATACAGACGTCGTGTACCGCGCATGTTTTACGACTATGTCGAGGCCGGCAGCTGGACCGAACAAACCTTTCGGGAAAACACCAGCGACTTTCAGAAAATCTATCTTCGCCAGCGAGTTGCGGTAAATATGTCTGGTCGCAGCACAGCCTCAGAGATGATTGGGGAACAGGTCTCTATGCCAGTGGCACTGGCACCGGTCGGCATGACTGGAATGCAAAGCGCCAACGGTGAAATAAAAGCAGCTATTTCTGCAGAAAAATTCGGTGTTCCTTTTGTGCTATCTACCATGTCTATCAATTCAATTGAAGAAGTAGCAGCGGCGACCAGTAAACCATTCTGGTTTCAACTCTATACCATGAAAGACGAAGACTACCTGAGCCGACTTATTCAGCGCGCCAAAGACGCTAAGTGCTCAGCGCTTGTAATTACGCTTGATCTACAGATAGTCGGTCAACGACACAAAGATATCAAGAACGGTTTGTCCGCTCCACCAAAACTGACACCATCAACCATTGCCAACCTGATGACCAAGTGGCGCTGGGGTTTGGAGATGCTGGGTGCCAAAAGGCGTAACCTGGGCAATATTGTCGGTCACATAGACGGCGACCCTGCACAGATGATGCAATGGATCGGAGAGCAATTTGATCCATCGCTCGACTGGGACAGAGTGGCGCGCATAAAAGAAGAATGGGGTGGCAAAGTAATATTAAAAGGTATTATAGATAAAGAGGACGCGAGGATTGCAGCTCAAACCGGTGCGGATGCGATTGTTGTTTCCAACCACGGTGGTCGACAACTCGATGGGGCATTGAGCTCTATACGCGCACTCCCCTCTGTACTAGATGAAGTCGGCGGGCAAATGGAAGTTCATCTAGACAGTGGCATACGTTCCGGGCAGGATGTATTAAAAGCACTGGCAATGGGTGCGACCGGCACCTATATCGGGCGCGCTTTTAACTACGGACTCGGCGCGATGGGGGGACCTGGTGTAACCAGATGTCTTGAAGTGATTCATAAAGAGTTAGACACGACCATGGCACTTTGTGGCCGTAAAAACATTGAATCTCTCGACCGGGATATTCTACTTATACCCGAGCACTTCGAAGGTAAGTGGCAGTAACAATCACAGACAAAGATCGGAGGGGAAATGTCACTCGAAAAGGTTGATTGGAGTCAGCTGCCAAAACCGGATAACGACGGTGCGGCAGATCATTTGATTAAAACGACGC
>CALIHW010000214.1 GCA_938020525.1 uncultured Granulosicoccaceae bacterium
AACCATGTGCAGACTCTATTAATGCATAACAATCGAGCGTCGATCTGAAGCTATGATTCCAGAGTTTTGCCGTGTTATAGAGACAATCCGGCAGTGTTGTCAGCAAGGCTTCTGCTTTGGTATTTCTGCTCGCCAGTGACAAGCCCTCAAATCCCACAGCGTGATTTTTTAGCTGGCGTTGATAGAGCTCAAGCCTGACTCTGGTGATTTCCTTACTGCTTATCTGGTATTTGCAATGCAATTTATCAAAAACTGTTGCTTTGCATATCGATGAGGTTGGTACGCCTTCATTGGTTTTTAAAAATACTTCATAGATTGCAGTTAGCGCATCTGCCAGATAGTCGCCCAGCAGGGTTTTGTCTGTGTCTGCGTTTGTGATTACCAGCAAGTGATCGTGCTGAGTTGCAAGCGGAATAATCAGGTAGGAAAAACATGCCTCGCCAGGATACACCTTGATGTCAGGTGGGCAGAGTGGTGCATTGCAGTTCCACAAGTCACTGACCATGGCGGTAAGTGCTGAATGTAGTGAACTGGTGTCTTCACAGGATTCATGTGCACTTTCGCAAGATGAAGTGGCAACAACTGATAGTGAAGCTCGATTGCAAATATACGCAGTATCTGCGTTGAGGGCGCGTCTTATATGATGGCAGAAGCGCGTCGCTGCATCGCTGATGGCTTCGGATAAAATATGCGCTGATGTTTCGCATAGGGTCAGCAGAACATCATCGTAACGATCAGTTAACCCGTGACCGGACGGCAGATCGGCAATTTTCAGTATGCTGCCAGCGCTACCGATAGCGCCACCGTTAGAGTGGGCCTGGTTTGCTGCGGTGTCAGGCTGACCGTGTGCGGTACCAGTGATTGAACGATTGTGGTTTGTCTGTGCCATGCGAGTGTTTTTTTTGCAGAGACAAGTCATCGTTCAATATTTGAGCCATCGAAGAACGGCATCCGGAGGCTGACGCGCGCCTCCGGTTAAATGCTATAAAAATCAGGCGTTTGAGCGATCCAGTAGTCGAAATGAAAGCGTAATCAGCAGATATACCACTATTGCCAGTGCAGCCCACACGGCACCAATGGCGAAGAAGATGTCTGGTGCTTTCATGAGAGTGGTCATCAGAGAGTCCTGGTAATAAAAAAACCAGGCATGATCTGCAGGGAATACAAATTCATGCAGAGCCTTGAAAACGTTGTGTGGCCCCACTGCCACAATAATCAGAGTCAATATCAACGCTGTAATCAGTAGCGTCAGCAGTGAAGCCTTGAGTCCCGGTAGTGGGATTCTGGTGACCAGTGCCATCACCACCAGTGCCAGCAACAAGATGGTTGCTGCCCAGCCGATGGGTTCGAGCAGGTCGATGAGATTGGCTACGTCTTCAAGGTGTGTGGCTTCGTCATCGGTCAGTAGCAAGGTCGGCGCTGCCTGCGGATGTGCCCTGTACTCAAGAGTACGCAAGCCTTCTCCGCTGTTGTTGACTGCTTGCCCTATAGATGTGAAGAGCTCTATTCGATCTTCATAGCTGGTTTTTTCAAATCCGGTTTTTCCCTGACGATTCTGTGGTGCAAACTTCGAGATGTGCTGTTCAATATTGAGTTGGGAATACCAGAACGTGTAGTTATAGTTCGCCAGGTGTAGTAGCTTCCACGCAATTAATAACGCTGCTGCAAAACAGCACAGTATGGTCAGGGTTCGGTGCAGCGCTTTCAATGTCTTTCCCATGGACCGACCAGTTGCAGTGGCCGGGTTGTGTTGGTGGATAGTATTGTCACCTTTGGAGGTGCAATGCGCTAGCCCGGACTATTCATGAAATCAAAAATCAAGTGAGATACCTTCGATTTCATGAATAGTCCGGGCTAGTACGCCTAACTATTTCGCCTAAGCTGATACCTGCATAGAACTAATCAGTGGCTGTAACGCATTTTTATTGTAATCCGGAATGGGCAATTGTGTCCTGTATTCATTGAGCGTAATGCTTGAGCATCTGTCAAAATAGTCCTTCAAACTAATATAAAACTTACTCTGGTCAAGGTTCAGATGGTAGACAAAGACAGCAGACATCGCTTCATTCTGGAGAAAGCCCAGGTTCGAGGTGTGCTCGTGCGCCTGGATGAGACATGGCAGGAGGTATTGTCCCGTGCTGAGTATCCGCCAAACGTCCAACAGGTATTGGGCCATGCAATGGCGGCGATGCCACTTCTTGCGTCGATGATTAAATTCACCGGCAAGCTTACTTTGCAGGCGCGCGGCTCCGGCCCACTGACATTGCTGGTGGTGCAGGGTAACGCGGATGGCGGGCAACGAGGTCTGGCTCGATGGAAACAAGAGCCCCCGCTAAAACCGCTGGAAAAAATCTTTGGTGATGCGACGCTCACGATCCAGATTGAAAGTAGTGAAGGGGGTGACGTGTATCAGGGGGTGGTAGGGATAGAAGGTGACCTGCTGCAGGATGCGCTGGCCGGTTACTTTGAGAATTCGGAGCAACTACCGACCAGGCTCTGGCTTACCTGCACTGAAAACAAGGCAGCGGGCTTTATGTTGCAACAGCTACCAGTGGAAGATAAGGAAAGAGCTGACAGAGAAGATGACTGGCAGCGGGTAAATTTACTGGCAGATACCATTGAACAGGATGAGTTGCTTGAAAAAGAAGTTGAACAACTCTTACATCAGGTCTTTGCCGAAGACGATATCAGAGTATTTGAACCGGAGTCACTCCGGTTTGAGTGTAGCTGTTCCCGTGCGCGTACAGCGGGTTTGATCGCAGGGCTTGGTCATGAAGAAGCTATTGATATTTTAAAAAAGCAAGGTCAGATAGAGATTACCTGCGAATTTTGTAATTCAATAAATACTTTCGACAGCATTGATGTTGAAGCGATATTTCGTGGTGACGGCACTCAGGAAAATGACGAAACCATTCATTAATAAACAACACTGTTACTGTGTGGCGCTGTGGCTGCCTATTTGTGCATTCATTTTTGCTTTAGGCGCTGTCTTTCCTGAAACCGGTATGGCACATAATGTCACACCCGGTGACGCCGGATACATTCAGGAAATCTGGGGTGTTCACCTTGCCCCATTTGCGTATCTGGGTGCCAAGCATATGGTAACGGGATACGATCACATTCTGTTTCTGCTTGGCGTTGTCTTTTTTCTATATAAAATGAAAGACGTCGCACTCTATGTGACACTATTTGCGCTCGGGCACTCAATCACCATGTTGGCAGGTGTCTGGTTCAACTGGGGTGTGAGTGCTTATGTTGTGGATGCGATTATCGGCTTATCTGTTGTTTACAAGGCGCTTGATAACCTGGGTGCTTTCCAGAGATGGTTCGGTTTTCAGCCCAATACGAAGATCGCGACACTGCTATTTGGTTTAATTCACGGTACTGGCCTTGCAACGAAGATTCTCGACTATGACATTGCAACTGACGGGCTTTTGCCTAATCTGCTGGCCTTCAATGTGGGTGTTGAGGTGGGCCAGCTACTGGCGCTTGCAGTGATATTAATCGTTATGGGATATTGGCGAAAGAGGCCCGGTTTTTATCGTCAGGCTTATATCGCCAATGTAGTAATCATGTCGCTCGGGTTCATGTTGTTTGGCTACCAGGTGGCCGGTTACTTTGCCAATATCTAAGAGCAACTAAGGTAAAAACATGTTTAATACCGATAAGCCAAGTCTTGATGAGTTACCAACTTCAGCACAGTTGTTACGTTCAACCATTATCGCCGGGGTTGTAGCACTTGCAATTCTGGTGATGGTTGTATTGCCTGCTGAGTACGGATTTGATCCGACGGGTGCGGGGCGGGTGCTTGGTTTAACCGAGATGGGTGAGATAAAGCATCACCTTCGACATGAAGCAGAAGAAGACGATCATGATCATGAGGATGAAAATACAAGTCTGTTGCCTGGTTTTTTAAATATTGGCCTGTTGAATATTCTGGTTCCTACAGCACATGCACAGGATAGTTGGAGAGATCAGGTGTCACTGACAATGGCTCCAGGTGAATCAGCAGAGCTTAAACTTGTTATGAATGGTGGAGATTCAGCGCAGTATGCCTGGGTTGCCGAGGGCGGACGTATTAACTTTGATTTGCATGCTCATGGTGATGGTCAATCAGTTACTTATGAAAAAGGTCGGGGAGAGGCTTCCGGTGAAGGTGAGTTTACTGCAGAGTTTACCGGCACGCATGGTTGGTTCTGGCGTAATCGTGATAAAAGCGACGTTACCGTGATTATAAATCTCAGTGGTGACTACAGCGAAGTGATTCAAAAATAATTTATAGCCTTTAGTAACATTGCGACCCCCGCCAGGGGCCGACTAGTAGATTGATACTGCTGCCATTTAACCCCGTTGTTTGATCGACCTTGTTGTTATATTGACCTGTTTTTTGAGCTGACCCGTTTTTAAATTGACCCGTTTTTAAATTGACACAGGGTCACGCTATGCTATCTCTAGTTGTGTAGAATAGTGGTACGGCTGAAACATTAAGAGAATCGCCAGTTGAGCAAGAAGAAAAAGCTTAAAGATAAAGTCTCTGTTCAAGAGAGTAGTAGCGGTCTGGGTTTATTCGCAAAGAAAGAATTTAAGAAAGACGCTGTGATCGGTCGAATCAAAGGTAAGGTTTCCAGCGATGAAAGTCTTGATCCTCGCTACGTAATGGAGCTTGCTAATGAAAAGGTACTCGTACCCAAAGCCCCGTTTCGCTATCTTAATCACAGCTGCCGCCCAAACTGCGAAATTTTTGATTGGGAAGATGATTCTCCCGATTCAAAAACTGGTACAAAAGATTTGTATCTTGGTGTTATTCGTAAAGTGAAATCCGGTGAAGAGCTCACCATCGACTACGCATGGCCCGCAGACTTCGCGATCCCCTGTGCTTGTGGCAGTAAGAAGTGCCGTGGCTATATTGTGGATAAAGAAGAGCTGCATCTGATAGCGAATGAGAAGTAAAACCGCGCGGGTTGGTGGTCGCCGATAAATGTGTGCTGTTCAGTGAGCCCCTCATTCGCTGACTATTCGAGTTACTACCGCCCAGTCTTCTTCGGGTCGTTACAATCCAAGTACCAACCGCAAACCATCATCGACACCTTGCTGCGCTTTGTTACTTAACTTACCGGCCTTTTCTGTTAGGAATGACTTATCCAGTGTTATCACTTGGGACACATTCACAACAGACTCTTTATCCAAACCACAAGCCTTGGGGCTTAGTCGAACGTTACCGGGAGCACCCGCTAGGAATACATTTGAGGTTATAGCAGCAACCACAACCGTCCGAATCTGACTACGATTAAACTGATTGGATTGGATAATAACCACTGGGCGCCGGTAGCCAGGCTCTGATCCTGCAGGATCATCCAGTTCAGCCCACCAGACTTCGCCCCGATTCACTACCATTCCGACCTGTTAAGTGAATTTGATTGCATCTTTCCTAGCGCTGAATCTAGTTGGCTGTCAGCTTTCGAGCTCGAATATATGTTGTTAAGCTCTTCGGTGACATGTTCATCCGAATGCTGAGCAAGGTATTCTTGTATCGCGTTCACATATAACTCGCTGCGCGATACACCCAGTCGTTTCGCTGCTTTCTCAGCAGCTTCGAATACTTTGTCGGGAATTGAGATAGCTGTTTTCATGCTGTAAGTATAACTAAGGTTATACCTTCTTTCAAGTTCAGCGTTAACTGCGAAATGATCCCTGTAGATTCTTAACGTCCACTTGAACGGTATATCAGCATAGGAGCAAAATGAGTGGTGACCCTTTCGTCCGGTTTAGAGCAAAATGTTAGCTGATTCCCACTAAGTTCTAGATTGAGTGAAGAACAGGAATTGGCCGACTGCTGCTGAATTGACATTTCAATTGTAGCGCTGGAATTTTCCGTAGCCTATTGCCTGGCCGACATACGTAAGAGCGCCCATTGCTGACAAAATGCAAATGAACTATTTGTTGTTTTCTAAATTATCTCTTATGGCTTTCGCACCATGTTTTTCTGTGTACTCAATCTCTTTTGAGACCGCGAGAGCCCTGGACCAGTATTTCATTAATTTCACTCGAAAATGGAGCCGCAGCACTACGAAGAAACTCTATGCACTGATGATTTATTTCTGCTACTCCATCAGTGGAATATCCGCGCTTGGTCCCCGGTCTGGACTCACTCGGTAGCAAAGACCACCCACGAGTGCGAGCATTTTTTGCTCTGTTACAACCGATAAATAGTGTTTAGGCGCAGGATTGACTTGACGAGTTAATGCTCAATCGGAGATTTGTCACAAAATATAAATGTTCCTGTTTATGTAGACCTGAGATCTAGCATATGTAGCCATTCCAGCTCCCGTAAAAAGTAACATTACCCACTAGCCCGGTTTATTCATGAAAATGACGGCATCCCGCTTGATCCTTGATTCCACAGCGAATTTTTTCTCTTGTAAATATCAGTAAGTATTCAACGCGAGAAGAAAATACCCTGTGAAACCAATGCTCTGCGCGCTATGCTCGCCATTTCACGAATAAACCGGGCTAGGTTTGTTGCTGCTTGCTGCAAGCTATTTTTTAGGTATTAGGCATAGAAAGCCTAAGATATCAGGGTAAGTTAAAAATAAAATACGTTGGAGGAGAAGTTTCGTGAAATCAAAATTTGCTAGTACTTTAATTGTGATATTTATGCTTTGTACTGTTGGTTGTAATTCGAAGAGTGTGTCGTCAGATCATTCTTTAAGTCGTGTGCCAAGCAACCCTGTGACCGATCTTGTACTGTTGCCTCATCAGTACACACAGAAACTTAATAATGCTTTGCAATCTCTACCGTTGAAGAAACGGGATCCATAAAAATAGCAGATTGGGTAAGAAATGTATTTTAGTAGTCGTTCCACAGTCCTTACTGTGATCAGGGGCTAAAGCTGTCGTGCGCTCCGGCAATCGTTTCTGGTTTGATATTCAAAGCTTTTAGAATTATCAATCGCAACGATTCAAAATCTGAAAACTCAGCCTCGGACCTGCCGCGGAGTAGCTGATGGCGTTGTCCGTCTTTGGTTATCAGTTGAAGTGCTGGGGCGTGCCAGGTGGTCTTTTCGTTAGAGCGCTGTGTTCTTGACACAAAAACCTGTTCAATATTGCTGGTGGGGATTTTAAAACTACCACGCCATGGAATTGGGTGGTGTTTCATATAAAGCGATTGCTTGCTGGCGTTGATCGAAGTTTTGTTTATCAGTTTCATGATTGCATGGCCCAGCAGGATAAATCCCACTGCCATAGGAAGCAAAGGCAAGGGCAAAGCGCTGCCTGGCTCTTTTAAAAAATCAGCTGCTATCTGATAAGTTATAGCGAGCCAGACCATTGAAAACATGATCAACACCCAGCCGGATTTAGCTGCCCAGCGCCAGGTAATTGCAGTTCCATCTGATTTTCTGGTGATTGTATATTTGGTTGGAAGTGCCGTAATGCGTTTTGCTTTTTGTGGTGTTTCAGTCGGGTTGACGTAATGTCTGCCGCAATAATCGCAAGTGTCACCGTAATTTCTGGCAACGCCGCAAGAGATGCAGAAGCCTGTGTTTTTTTCATTCATAGATTATTTCTCTGTTCACTAACCGGGACGGGATGCGTGAGGTTGGCAGTGAATCAGCTTGAGGTATTTTTTTAGATACTTCGTATCATAGCAAACGAGATAGCGTTGAATTTCTCTAATTGCGCTGGCAGCGTAGCTTTGTTAGCTGTAACAGTTGTTAATGCTTCTGCTGCCGCGGATTTTTCAAATGTATGATTTGAGTGGAATATTGCTGATAGTTGTTAGATGAGCTTCTGTCTTTTTTCATGCTCTAATACGAGCGTGGTAAACCAAGAGTATGTTCTGCAAGATAAGAAAGAATCAGGTTGGTAGAAACCGGTGCTACTTGATATAAACGTGTCTCTCGAAACTTGCGCTCAATATCGTACTCTTCTGCAAACCCGAATCCGCCGTGAGTCTGTACAGCAACGTTAGCGGCCTCGTTTGATGCGTCTGCTGCGAGCATCTTTGCCATGTTGGCTTCGGCACCCGGGCTTTCACCTGCTTCGTACAATCGCAATGCTTCGTTCACCATGAGTTCGGCGGCACGCATATTTGCATAAGCCTTTGCGATTGGAAATTGCACGCCTTGATTCTGACCGATGGCGCGTCCGAAGACGGACCGGTCTTTGGCATAATTTGTAGCTTTATCTATCAGCCACTTTGCATCCCCGATGCACTCTGCGGCAATAAGTATGCGTTCGGCATTCATGCCTGAAAGAATATAGCGAAAGCCTTTTCCTTCCTCACCTATGAGGTTATCAGTGGATACCTGAACGTTGTCAAAGAACACTTCTGTGGTTGCATGATTCATCATGGTTTTGATCGGATGGATGGTTAGCCCATTATTAAGTGCTTCACGCATATCCAGTATAAACACTGACAGGCCATGTGTGCTTTTCATACCCTCGGTTAAAGGTGTTGTTCGGGCAAGCAGAATCATCAGGTCAGAGTGTTCAGCACGGCTGGTCCATATTTTCTGTCCGTTAATTACATAGTGATCTTTGGTAAGCGTTGCAGTTGTAGTTAGTGCACCGGTATCTGTGCCGGAAGACGGCTCGGTAACTCCAAAGGCCTGCAGCCTCAGAGAGCCGTCGGCTATGGAGGGCAGGTATTTTTGTTTTTGTGCTTCCGAGCCATGCCTTAACAGTGTACCCATGGTGTACATCTGCGCATGACAGGCTCCCGCGTTGGCTCCGGATTTATGAATTTCTTCCAATATGGCAGCGCCTGCCGATAGTGGGAGTCCTGCGCCGCCATAAGCTTCAGGGATAAGTGCAGATAGCCAGCCTGCTTCAGTAAGTGCTTGTACAAATTCTGCTGGATAAGCCATCTGACGATCACACTCACGCCAGTACTGTCCGGGAAACTTTGCGCATAGCCTGGTAACTGCCTCACGTATTTCAGGGTAGGTTTCTATCATCACTTTTGAAATCCGTTGCTGTTTAGTTACCGGAATGCGGAGCCTTTATTTAACTAACGAGTCTAGCCCGGTTTATTCGTGAAATGGCGAGCATAGCGCGCAGAGCATTGGTTTTACAGGGTATTTTCTTCTCGCATTGAATACTTACTGATATTTACAAGAGAAAAAATTCGCTGTGGAATCAAGGATCAAGCGGGATGCCGTCATTTTCATGAATAAACCGGGCTAGTAGGGTTGCCATCTGTATCAGTGTGTCAAATCGAAAATCTGTATCTGGTCTTTCGGTGACGATTGCAGTAGCTCCCCAGTTTTCACTGTTTTCGAGGTTCTGTCTGTCTATCCAGCATCGGGCAAGACCGGCATTTTTAGCAGGTACATGATCGTGATGAAGGCTTTGTGCTGTGTGCAAAATTTCCTCGGGCTTAATGCCAAGATCCTTATTGATGTGTTCTATCAGGTAATCAAAGTTCTTTGGGTTTGGTTTGTAACTACCGACATCTTGTGCTGTGTATATTGCATCAAACTCTACACCGAGCTTTTTGTTGGACGCTGCAAAACCGTCTCTATTTACATTAGAAAGTATCACCAGTTTAAAGTGTTGTTTTAGTAAACGCAGCGCCTCTGCAGTATCCGGGAATGCCGGCCACTGAGGAACTGATTGTCCGAATGCGGCATCAAGTTCAGGGTTGGTTTTAATTTGAAAGTGTTGTGCGAGTTGAGTATGGACCTGTGTCAGTAGCTCGGGATACAGCATGTCTGGTGTGCTACGTTCCTGGGCAGTTTCTATGATTGCGAAAGCCTCAAGACCTGCACTTCGGCTGATATCTATACGGTTATGCATTAGCAGAGGTTGCATGGCATCCCAGATTCCACTTTCCCAATCTATTAAAGTGCCGTAGCAGTCAAATGTTAGAGCTTTGTATTGGTGGGGCATGTGTTTCGATATTCGTAGTTAGGTTTGTTTAATAGTTATGTAGAACATACCGGGCAGTTTGGATTCTTGCGCAGCTCTATTTCATTCCACTGCATGGCGAGCCCGTCAAGTAATAAAAGTCTGCCATATAACGGGTTGCCAAAATCTGCCAGCACTTTAATGGCTTCTGTTGCCTGAATGGTACCTACTATTCCAACAATTGGTGATAAAACGCCCGTCTGTGCACAGGTTTCAGCGCTGTCTGAATCACCACCGTACAAGCAGCGATAGCAAGGTTGTTCTTTATCATGCCCCATGAACACAGAAATCTGACCGTCAAATCTAATAGCAGCACCTGATACCAGTGGTACTTTATGTTTAACGCAGGCTTCGTTAACTGCGAAGCGTGTTGGAAAGTTATCACTGCCTTCGATCACTATGTCGCATCGTGGTACCAGTGTACTGAGTGATTCTTCATCCAGAACTTCGTCAATAGTTTCTATTTTTATATCAGGGTTCATTGCCAGACAGGTGTCTCTGGCCGAATGTGTTTTTAACTCGCCAATCGCATCCGTTCGATGTGCTACTTGTCTTTGTAGATTGGAAAGCTCAACCGCGTCGAAGTCTGCAAAAATCAGATGACCAACACCCGCTGCTGCGAGATACATTGCGACCGGACTACCGAGACCACCCAGCCCGACTATCAAGGCTGTGCTGTCGAGCAGTTTTTGTTGGCCGGTAGCACCAATATCCTGCAAATTGATATGCCGGCTATAGCGATCTCTTTGTTCTTCATTCATAGCGTGTTTTGACAGTATTGGTGCTAAGTTTGGTAGTAGTCATGTGGGCACAAGCATAACGCGTTGATGCGTAAACTGCAGTGCGCTGCGGACAGTTGATATATGATAACGGCGTGAACCTGCTTGCACATGCATTTCTTGCCGAAGGCGACCCGGATAGAATCGTCGGGCAGCTGTGTGGTGATTTTGTCCGTGGTTCTGATCTCAGTGCATTTTCTCCTGCCATTCAGGATGGCATTCGATGTCATCGGGCAGTCGATTCTTTTACCGATAAGCATCCGGTAAATATTGCTGCCAGAAACCTGTTTGAGCCACCGTACCGAAGATTTGCCGGTATCGCCGTGGATGTTGTTTACGATCATTTTCTGGCTGTTGCGTGGGATCAACACAGTGATATCCCATTGCAGGACTACACCGCGTTGGTGACTCAGTCTCTGCAGGCTAATTTTCAAGTACTGCCGCACGCCTTGCAGCGCTTTACAGGTTTGCTGGAATCTGAAGACACGATGTACCGCAATCTTGAGCGCAGTCATATTGAGTTGACGCTGGGTAGGATTGCCGGGCGTCGTAAGAGTATGAGGCCGTTGGCGACTATTGCACCACTTGTCTGGGAGCGGGAATCATCGCTAAAACGTTCATTTGATAGTTTTTTCCCTGAGCTTGTGAGCTACACTCACAGCTATCGTAAAAAGCTTACGCCAGATAAGCTCGATTAGGGGGTCAGTATGGCCGAGAATAAATCTAAAAAAAGTGCTCCGGGTAGTGCGTCAGGTGGCAGTTCTTCAAGCTGCAATGACTCAGGCCGCAATGCCTCAGGCCGCAATACTTCAGGCCATAATATTTCAGGCAATGGTGCTTCAGGTAACGGGCAAGGCGCAGTATCGCCAGAAGTATCCAGTGGTTTGCAACATCCCTCCCTGTACATTAACAGGGAACTCAGCCTGTTGGAGTTCAATCATCGCGTTTTGTCGATGGCGCGTGACAGACGTGTGCCTTTGCTGGAACGATTGCGATACCTCTGTATTTCCGGCAACAATCTCGATGAATTTTTTGAAATTCGGGTAGCTGGCCTGCAAAAACAGCGCGACGGCGATGGTCGTGGTACCGGGCCTGATCAGTTGGGGCCATCGGAGCAACTGCATCAGATCGATGCTGTGGCGCATCAGTTGGTGAAACTCCAGTACGCAGTTCTTAATGACGAATTGCTACCAGCTCTGGCCGATCAGAAAATTGTTTTCCCAAAAGTCTCGGACTGGTCAAAAAAAATGCGTGGCTGGGCTAGTCGCTTTTTTGATACCGAGCTGTTTCCAGTGCTGAGTCCGATGGGGCTTGATCCATCACATCCTTTTCCACAGCTGACCAATAAAAGCCTGAACTTTATTGTCAGTTTGCGTGGTACGGACGCATTCGGTCGTGAGGCAAGTCGTGCGGTAGTGAGAGCGCCCAGGTCTCTGCCAAGAATTATTCCGGTACCGATGGAGATCAGCGACGGGCAATCACAGTTTGTTTTGTTATCAACCATGATCGAGCGCAATATGGGGCGGTTGTTTCCCGGTCTCGAGACAAAAGGCGTATATCAGTTTAGAGTGACCAGAAACAGTGATCTCTATCTTGCTGATGATGACGTTGCAGACTTAAGGCTTGCACTGCGTGATGAGCTTAATGCCAGAGACTACGGAAATGCGGTGCGTCTTGAGGTAGGTGATGATTGTCCTGCATCAGTGATTCGCTTTTTGCTTAATGAGTTTAAGCTTGAGCAAGCTGATTTGTATGTCTGTAATGGTCCCGTTAATCTCAGCAGGCTATCGAAGTTACCCGATATGCTAGATCGGCCGGATCTCAACTATAGTAATTTTACTCCGGTAATTACCAAAACTACGGTTGCCGGGAAAAAGCTTTTTTCAGCGCTTAAAAAGCGCGATGTGTTGCTGCACTATCCTTATCAGTCCAGTCACACAGTTGTGTCATTTTTGCAATCTGCCGCACGTGATCCTAAAGTGCTCGCGATCAAGCAAACACTATATCGTACGGGTGAAGATTCCGCTTATGTAGATGCTCTGATAGAAGCTGCACACAACGGAAAAGACGTTACGGTAGTTATCGAATTGCGTGCGCGTTTCGATGAAGATACTAACCTTAAGATTGCATCTCGACTGCAGAGGGCCGGTGTGCAGGTGGTTTATGGTGTGGTGGGTTTTAAATCGCATGCGAAAATTATGCTTGTTATACGCCGTGAAAAAAGCAAGATGATGCGCTATGCCCATATAGGGACTGGAAACTATCATGAGGGAAACACGCGGCTCTATACAGATCTTGGTTTGCTAACTCACAACAAACAGATTACCGGTGATATACAGAAGATCTTTAATCAGCTAACCGGGCTGGGTAAGGTTGCCAATGTAAAATTGATATTGCATTCGCCTTTTAACATGCACCGCAAAGTATTAAAGATGATTCAAAAACAGACGGAGAAAGCAAGGCAGGGCAAGCCTGCTTTGATCCGTGCTCGAATGAACTCGCTCAATGAACCGCAGATTATTGAGGCGTTGTACCAGGCATCCAATGCCGGTGTTAAAGTCAGGTTGTTGGTTCGTGGTATCTGTGCACTGCGACCTGGTGTTACCGGAGTGTCAGAGAATATTCGGGTGGTGTCTGTCATTGGTCGATTTCTTGAGCACTCGCGTGTTTATGCTTTTGGTGCAGAGAACGAAGAAGAGGTGTTTGTCTCCAGTGCTGACTGGATGCCCAGAAATATGTTTCATCGCGTTGAAGTAGCGGTGCCAATATTAGATGGTAAGTTGCGCTCAAAGGTGCTTGAGGAGTCGATAGACAGCTATTTTCGTGATAACAGCTTTGCCTGGGAGTTGCTGGCAGATGGCAGTTACAAACGCGTAGTATCGGTCAATGGCGCAGAGGCTTTTTCGTCGCAGTCTCATCTGCAAGCCAGTTACTGCACGGTTTCACTGTAGCCCGGAGAAATCAGAGTACTCTGGCGCTGGTTTCTGGAGCAAGTAATTGAGTAACTCCCGAAGGTTACGGATATAGTGTGTATTCTGCGTCGCAAGACTGCATCTGCTGATTTACAAACCTCGGTATAGTTACCTGTATCGAACCTGAAAATATAGTGTCCTTTGCCAGTTTGGGCGGGGATTTAACATCGATTAACTTCCGGTATGCGGTTTCAGTAACATCGAACCCCTAAACTTGACCGGATCAACTTGAACATGGAGAGCGTTTACAGCGCATTAGCTATGGCTATAAATATCGATACTCTGGTGCACAATGAATTCGGCAGGTCGGCCTCCGATCAGCTTGTAAAACTGACGGGCAAACCCACTGGCACGGTTCAGTCCGGTGTTGAACGAGCCATAACCGAGGTGCTTGACGGCTTCTCTATCAAGGCACGTGATGAGGCGGGCAGGCAAGCACTCTATGACGCGTCTCGTTACTGTGATGACGGGTTGATTGATGATCCTTCAGTATTTTTTGGTGCCAGGGACGAACGCACAGCGCTGGCTGACAGTAACAGCGCACTCACCGCACTCCTCGGGTCGGATAAGCGAAATAACATTGCGCAAGCGGTTCAAAGTGCTTCAGGCCTTAGTGCTGAAGATGCAGACATGGTGACAGGCTATGTCACACCGGGAGTGCTCGGCGTAATGAAGCGTCAGATGCTAAACGGTGCTGTACTCGATAACTCTGACGGCATCGGTCAGATGCTGCTTGGTGAAGTAACTACGGCCACGGTTGGTGGTGCCGCCGCCGCTATTGATCACTCGGTACCAAAGACCGCGCCGCGTCAGACGCAATCCACACATGCGGCAGCCCGCACCAGTTCGACTACCAGTGGGGCTGCTTCCACATCAGGTGGCGGTACGGCTGCAGCAGCAACACATGAAAGCGAGTCTGATCTTTCCTGGTTGTTTCGTTGGGCAATGCCTGCTTTGTTACTTGGTGGCCTGGTACTGGCAGGTTTGCAGAATTGTGGCCCTGATCTTACAGCTGGTGTTGAAACAAGCGCTCAGAAGCTTATGGCAGTACAAACCGAAGCGGATGACCTTAAGGGTCAGATTACCGGTTTAACAGCGGAAAGAGATACAGCGTTGTCTGATCGTGAAACCGCTGTGAATGAAATAGAGCGTCTTAAAGGCGAGCTTGAGACAGCTGCTGCAGATACGAGTGAGCTTGATGCAGCGAATGCAGAAATTGCGAGCCTCAAGGATCAATTGGCGCAGCCAGCAGATACCAGTGAACTTGATGCAGCGAATGCAGAAATCGCGAGCCTCAAGGATCAATTAGCGCAGCCAGCAGATACGAGCGAGCTTGATGCAGCGAATGCAGAAATCGCGAGTCTTAAGGAGCAATTGGCGCAGCCAGCAGATACCAGTGAGCTTGATGCAGCGAATGCAGAAATCGCGAGTCTTAAGGATCAATTGGCGCAGCCAGCAGATACCAGTGCGCTTGATGCAGCGAATGCAGAAATTGCGAGTCTTAAAGATCAATTGGCGCAGCCAGCGGGCAACAGTGCATTGAACGCCGAGATTATTAGCTTGAAAAGCCAACTCGCTGATATGTCTGCACCAGCTCCGGCAGATAGCTCTGAAGAGGTCGCTGCACTAAAACAGGCGGTTGATGATAGTGAGCTCAAGATTGCGCAGCTGGAATCAGAGATCATGACAGTCCGTGAGAGTCGTGCGGAGCTGGAAGAGTCAATGGCAGCCCTCAATGCAGACAATGTCAACGCCGAAAAAAGAACTGCAGAGCTGAAGGATAAACTGCTGAACGTGGCTGGTGCTAAAAATAGAATGGAAGCGGAGATTCCTAAACTGCAGGGCGCAGTTGCAAGCGGTGACTCAAAAATTGAAGTTATGCAGGGTAACCTCAATCGTGCTGTTGATGATGCCAGCGCCAAACGAAAAGAGCTTGTTGCGGCAAAATCTGAAATCTCGGGGTTGAAAGGTGCCATTGAAGAGTCAGAAGCGAAAATTGCGAAAATAACCAAAGGTCGAGGTGCGGCAATTAGTACTGTCAAAGATCTGGTTGGTAAGTTAGATGCTGCGCAGTCTGAGGTTGAGGCACGTGATGGTCAGATCGCTGAATTGCAAGGCATGGTCTCTTCAGAGCAGGATAAGCGCAAAGCTCTTAGCAGCAGGCTGACTAATGCAATTGCTTTTTCTAAAGAGCGTGCAGCAAAAATTGAGATGCTGCAGGGTGAAGCTGACTCAGGTCAGGCTAAGAGTAAAGCGTTAAGTAGCAGACTCAGTAACGCTATTGCGTTCTCAAAAGAACGTGGTGCGCAAGTTGAGATGCTACAGAGTAAGCTGGTATCAGAGCAGGCAAAGAGTAAAGCGTTAAACAGCAGGCTCAGTAATGCAATCGCCTTCTCCAAAGAACGTGCGGAAAAAATCGACAAGGTAAGCAAGGGTCGAAGTGCGGCTATCAGTACAGTCAAAGATCTGGTTGGAAAATTAGATGCTGCACAGTCTGAGGTTGCAGCACGTGATGATCAGATTAGTGAATTGCAAGGCATGGTTTCTTCAGAGCAGGATAAACGCAAAGCGCTGAGCAGCAGACTAAGTAATGCAATCGCCTTCTCCAAAGAACGTGCGGAAAAAATCGACAAAGTAACCAAGGGTCGAAGTGCGGCTATCAGTACAGTCAAAGATCTGGTTGGAAAACTAGGCGCTGCGCAGTCTGAGGTTGAAGCACGTGATGGTCAGATTGGTGAATTGCAAGGCATGGTTTCTTCAGAGCAGGATAAACGCAAAGCACTGAGCAGCAGACTGAGTAATGCAATTGCTTTTTCTAAAGAGCGCGCGGCACAGATTGATGCGCTGTCGGCAGATAAGCAAGACCTTGAAGGGCAGATTTCGTCCGCTAATGCCGCCATGCAAACAGAGAAAGATCGTGTGGCCTCCGTAAGTTCATCACTGGCAAGTGAGCTGGCAGCAGCTGGCCTTGGTAACGTGAACGTCAGGCCTGTAGAAGACGGCCAGGCCGTCGGCATCACCATGGGATCGTCAGATCTATATGGTGTCGGCAGTGCATCTCTCAGCGCACAAGGTACGGATATGCTGGGTACTGTTGGATCGATAGTCAGTAATTATGGTGAGTGGCGAATTGATGTAGAAGGCCACACTGATGCTCAACCGATAGGGAGCTTGTTGCAGGAAAAGTATCCGAGCAACTGGGAGCTATCAACAGCACGTGCTGCGGCTGCTGTTCGTTACCTTCAATTAAATCAGGGAATACCTGCTGAAAATATGTCGGTCAGAGGTTTTGGTGAGCACAAGCCAGTGGATACCAACGACACAGCAGAAGGTCGTGAGGCTAATCGTAGAATAGAGTTGATTCTACGCAAATAACCAGCAGTTATTGTAAGTAATGAATTAATACGGCGGGCATTGTCCCGCCGTTTTTGTTTTCGTTAAGCCCGTTACCTCGCAATGGTAATAGCTACGTTGATAACGAGCAGGAATCGAGAAGAATTATTGGCTGTGCAAGTCCGGAATATCTACTAACCTATAAAGTTGTTGATTGGGAAGTGGATGGAAAGTGCGTTGGATAGCAGCAACCGTGTTTCAATAGTCGAGTTTGACCAAAACAGGGTACTCGACGATGCTGAGTCAAGTTGCGCCGATGAGCCGGTTAAGCAGTTTGATCTAGCGGATTTTAGCCCGCACGGGTTGTTACTCCTGACGTCGGATTTTGAATTTGTAAAAGCCAACAGCGCATTCTTTGAACTTACACACCAAAGTCTTGAAGAAGTTCAGGGCAGAGACTGGCTGAATTGTCTGCCTCACCTTGAAGCGCAGTCTGTTGCTAATACACTTACAGAAGCTGACTGGCACACTCGCAGGAATGTTGAATTAGAGTGTCAGCTGATCTCTCCGTTGGGTAAACGAAAGTGGGTTAAAATTATTGCTCAGGCAATCGGCGCTAACCGTACTACTCCTGGTTCATATGTTTTAACCATTGAAGACATCGATGTTAGTAAGCGAGCCGCTGATCAAAATTTACAGTTGGCTCGAATCGACTCTCTAACCGGTTTACCGAATCGACGGGATTTTGAGGATGCACTGACTAACTGTTTACAACAGCCGAATGTTGCCAGAAGTATTTTGGCTGTTTTGTTTATCGACCTTGATGGGTTCAAGCAGGTAAACGATAACTTTGGTCATGAAGCCGGTGATGACCTGCTCAAGAGTATTGCTGAGTGTATCACTTCGGTCAGTGCGCGGGCATTGAAGGTTGCACGCCTGGGTGGTGATGAATTTACCGTACTGCTGACTGACTTGAAGCGTATTGAAGAAGTTAAACATTATGCTTCTAAACTGCTCCTGTTGCTCCAGCAAACGATATCGATAAAGGGAGTGGAGGCGAAGGTTTCAGCCAGTATAGGTATCGCCATTCACCATAAGCTTATTGATGATCGGCGCGGGGTAGATAGAATAGTCACAGATTTACTTCGCCATGCGGACCACGCGATGTATGCTGCCAAAGAGTCTGGTAAGAACTGCTTTCGATTCTATGGCGAGAAAGGCGAGCAATCTCATGGCAAAGGGGCTTTGCAAAATAAGGATAGCCTGATTCGAAGTTTGTACCGCGCATTGCAAAATAATGATATGTATGTGTTGTATCAACCACAGGTGCAAACAGCATCGGGTGAAACGATTGGTTGTGAAGCGTTACTGAGGTGGCGACATCATCAGCACGGGATGATCGGTCCGTCTAAATTCATTCCAGTGGCAGAAGAAGGTGGTGCAATAGATGAATTAACTATATGGCTGATCGAGAGCATATGCGCTGATATTGTTGAGACGTTCATGCCGAATCCGGTCATTGCAGAAGCAAGCAAGCCTTTTACAGTCTCTGTTAATCTGTCTCCTGTCCAACTGCAGAACTGTAAGACGCTGGAAACCATTGACCGTATCATTACCCGAAATTCGATTGCAAGTGATCGAATCAAGTTTGAGATCACCGAACATACTTTGATAGCAGAACCTCGATTAGCGGCAGATGGTTTAAAGTTTTTAAGGGATCGAGGCTATCGTATTTCGCTTGATGACTTTGGTACCGGGTATTCATCGTTGTCTTATCTCCATCGGTTCCCTTTCGACGAAATAAAGCTCGATGGCGGGTTCATCTGCGACGTTGAGAAAAACGAAGCATCGCGAACAATAGTCAGGGGAGTAGTTGATCTGATTCATTCTCTCGGCTTGAGCGTTGTCGCAGAGGGAGTGGAAAGTCAGGCTCAGCTCGACTTTTTGACCAAAATTGGATGCGCATACTGGCAAGGGTTCCTCCGCAGCAGTGGTGTTCTCCCCAGTGAGCTGCTGCTGGATGTGCTGCTGCCCGATGATGAGCTGGATTTTGGGCAACCTGGACGGTGCCCGGCACAAAACATAGGTGATTCTTCTGCGGCAGAGCAGCCTGTAAACTATAGATTGCCAGACTCGCTGACCAAGGCTATTGTGTAGAGCGGTTGCATTCTATAGCCTTGTGGGTTAGCTGCAAAAGCACAAGCTTCGCAGAATTCGGTCACTGAATTTTCAGTTTCTTTGAATTCTGGGTGATAACAGGATTTCCTGATATGAGCGCTGATGACGATACTGTTGAGGTAAAATCCAGCCCAAAAACTACCGCTGATACAAAGCGCCGCAGAGGCAAGCAGCGCCCTGCGAGTGCGGTACCCACAGCGGATGCCAGTCAAGATATTCCAGTGGCTGATAGTTCTCCCAAACCAGGTCACGTTGTCGGTATCGGCGCTTCTGCCGGCGGGCTAGCTGCGTTGCAAAGTTTGTTCGATCACATACCGCGAAACTCCGGTGCCGCATTTGTTGTTGTGCAGCATTTGTCACCTAACTTCAAGACATTGATGGACGAATTATTGTCCCGCCATTCCGGCATGACGGTAAAGCTTGCGGATGATGGCGATACCCTCAAAGCTAATCATGTCTATGTGATGCGCCCGAATCGAAATATCATTGTTAAAGACGGGACGCTGCTTCTGCAGCCGATAGATCGTGAAAGCAGTCCGAATCTTCCAATTGATCGTTTTTTTAATTCCCTGGCTGCTGAATATGAAAACTGTTCTGTGGGTATGGTGTTATCCGGAACCGGCAGCGATGGCAGCATTGGTATTAAAGCATTGCGAGATGTTGGCGGACTAGTTCTGGTGCAGGAACCTGCTGAAGCAGAGTTTGATGGGATGCCGGCGGCGGCTATTCGCACGGGATACGTCGATAGCGTTGCCGATATTGACCTGTTGGCGAAGCAGCTGGTTGCTTATTTAAAAAATCCTACTGCTATCTCGGAGAATACAGAATTCCGTGAGCATCTGGCTAATAACCAGGAAACACTCGAGAGTATTTTAAAACGCCTGACTCTTGCGGCAGGTGTGGACTTTTCTCTTTACAAACCAGCCATGGTGTCACGTCGGTTTGAGCACCGCATGGGTATCTGGGGTGTTAAAACGTTGCCGGAATACGCACAGGTTCTTGATCGTAAGCCAGAGGAATTTGCGCTGCTGAAGTCAGATCTATTGATTGGTGTGACGCAATTTTTTCGTGATCAGGATTGCTGGCAGAGTTTGGTTAAACCGGTTATCTCATCTCTTATAAGCAGTAAGCGAGATGATAGTAGTGTCAGAGTATGGATGGTAGGCGTATCCAGTGGTGAAGAAGTCTACTCTATGGCGATGCTGTTGTCCGAGTATATGCAGGCAAAATCGATGTCTAAGTCGATTAAGATTTTTGCTACTGATGTCAATGCAAGTGCAATCGAATATGCCTCTACCGGGGTGTATCCACCACATATCTGTCGGGACATCAGTGAAGAACGGCTTGCGCGGTTCTTTAAGCAAGATGAGGGCGGCAACTATGTGATTAGCCGGGCTTTGCGAAATATGGTTGTGTTCGCAACTCACAATGTATTGGAAGATCCACCGTTTTCGAATATGGACCTGGTAGTTTGCAGAAACATGTTGATCTACCTGTTGTCAGAAGCGCAAGAGCGTGTACTGGGTATTTTTAATTTTGCATTGCGTAACGAGGGCTATCTCTGGTTAGGCAATTCAGAGTCAATTACCAGTGGCGACGATAGTTTCAAAGAAGTAAACAGTTCAGCGAAGATATGGAAAAAAGTAAGCACATCAAAGCGCCTGATTCCACCGCACATCACACTTGAGAAGCTTCGACGCAGACCATCAGAGAACAAGTACCTTGATAGTACCCGTTTGTCTCAAGCCAATTTTGAGAAAACACCGCTTCAATCGCTGTCGACTTATTCTAAAGATATCCGAAACCGGATTTTAGAAGAGTTTGGTCCTACGGGGGTTTTGCTTGGGGCAGATTTACATGTAAAACAGGTGTTTGGAGATTGCAGTCAATATATGGGTTTTTATAGCAGTGATCAGGTCTCTACACATATAGATTCATTATTGTCTCCCACATTGGGAATACCAGTGGCTACTTGTATAGCGCGAGTGGCTGAAGAAGATGAAGGTGAATTCAGCCTGACTGGTATACCGTACTACAGCGACTCACCCGGCCATAGAAAAAATATAGAGACTCTTAACAGAGACACCTGGAATACAGGAGCTACAGGACAAGTTAAATCAGGGCAGGGTGATTCAGATCAGAGTGCGGTGGAGCACGGGCAGGAACAGCAGCCTCTGTTTGTCGATGTCACGGTGAAGAAATTCACCGATGATCAGCAAACCTTTTATTTACTGCTGTTGAGCCATAATTCTGTTGCTTCATCAGCTGTTGAGGTAGTAGCGAATGTTGCTGGCAATTCTCGGGAGCAATACAATGCAGATGTACACACGCGAGAGCGGTTGCGTGATCTTGATTTGCAGTTACTTGATTCAAAGCAGGAATTGCGTAATGCCTATGCAGAACTGGACACCACCAGCGAGGAGTTACAGTCGACTAATGAGGAGTTGATGGCGGCCAATGAAGAGCTACAGTCAACAAATGAAGAACTTCAATCGGTAAATGAAGAGCTTTTCTCGGTGAATACTGAGTATCAGGAGAAAATAGCTGAATTAATGGAGTTAAATACAGACCTCGATAATTTGTTGAACTCTACCGGGTACGCGATTATTTTTCTCGACAGTACTCTGGCGATACGACGCTATACCCCGGGAATGTCAAAATATATTCATTTGCTACCGGGTGATATTGAGCGGACAATTACAGACTTTAGTTTTGACGTCAATTATAGTGATATGATCGATGACCTTAATACGGTGTTGCAAACTGGAACAGTCATCGTAAAACGGCTAAGAACTCTGAAATCAAACGAGCAAGTAACAGTTAGCATTAACCCGTACATTTCTTCCGATAAATCGGTTAATGGCGTAGTAATGACTATACAAGAGCCCGATACAAGCATGATGTAAAAAAGCGGCTTCGGCGGATGTAAAAATGACTAATAGAAATTCTGATAGCTTTAGTGGCAATACTTCCGTTTTGATTGTTGATGATGATCGGAAGCTCGCGTCGCTATGGCAGCAGTATTTGCAGGATCTCGACTATTCAGTGGATGTGTGCCACAGCGTTGAAGATGCTGAGATACTGGTTCACAGTAATCGGTATGAGGTGGCGATCATCGATATTTTTTTACATGACGGTGATCGCGTGCTTTCTGAAGGTGGAATAACATTGATTAACCGTCTCAGGCTCAAGGAAGTCACAGATTCCGAAAGTCGCCGCGTAATGATCCTTGCAATAACCGGTGCGCCTGAACGTGCCATGGGTGAGTTCAATGTGTTGGACAGTGTCACGGATCTTTCGGACTCTGTATTGCACAAGCCAATTTCGCTGGACGCGCTCGGCAAGGAAGTAGAGCGACTGACTATGGCAGGCCTAAAGGTATAGTGTTTTACACTCTGATATATGTAAGTGAATTGATTGATCCCACAGATCAGTCGATGCTGGACGACATCAGAGAGCAAGCAATTAATTTAAACCAGGCTGAGGGTA
>CALIHW010000215.1 GCA_938020525.1 uncultured Granulosicoccaceae bacterium
CCCACGAAATGGGTTTTGCCAGACGAGTGGCTGACCGAGTGATCTTTATGGATGAAGGTGAAATTGTCGAACAGAATACCCCGCAGGAATTCTTTGACAACCCGACTAATGAACGTACCCGATTGTTTCTCGGTCAAATACTTCAACACTAACCAAATAATTCCATGTCGGTAATTACGCGCGTTAGTGTACACACTCACTGCAATGATTTGGGCGGTAAAGTCTGGAATCCGGCTATCACGTGGACTAAAAAGTACGCTGTCTTCATAACCATTGAAAGCGAACATGGCATTACCGGTCTGGGTGAATGCTGGTGTCTCGATACATCACCTGATGTGCTTGTAGCCTTCCTCAAAACAGAGATTTGTCCTCACCTGCCTGGTCTCTCAACAGATGAACTACCGGGTCTTTACACCAGGCTTCTTTCCAGAGCCACACTAACAGCCAGACACGGACTACTCGCCAGTGCCTGGTCTGGTGTTGACATCGCGATGTGGGATTTACGCAGCCGCGAGGCACGCTTGCCATTGTGGAAGTACCTGCACACTCACATACCGCAATCTTCAAAAGCAGACGGAACCGTTTATCTTTACGCCAGTGGTGGCCTCTACGGTAAAAACAAAACCACTGCAGATCTGGTGGCTGAAATGAACTCAATGCATGCAGCTGGCTTTGATATCGTAAAAATGAAGATCGGTGGATTATCTGTTGAAGAAGACCTTGAGCGTGTCAAGGCAGTACTATCGAGCCTGCCTGACAATTGCAAAATTATTATAGACGGCGTCTACAGCTATACAGCATCACAGGCTTTAGCGTTATTCAGTGCGTTGCCCGCTGATCGCATAGAAGCGTTTCAGTCACCTGTTATTGCTGAAAATCTTAGCGGCATGACAACACTGCGTGAGGCCGGAGTCCCGGTTATGGCAACAGAGGCAGAGTATCGAATAGAAATACATCAGCAACTCATAGACGCAGGTGCCGTTAAATATCTACAGACCGCACCACTTGCCTGTGGTGGACTAAGTCGTTTGATGCAACTGAGCAATCAGATCACCCAAAGTAACGATGAAAGAACTCAACTATCACTGGAAGTCTCTTCAACTGCTGTTGCACTCCTTGCAGCGGCGCACTATGCGACTACTTGCGACAAAGTGGCGCATGTCGAGTATCACTACCTGCATCAGGTCTTTTATGATGAACTCACTCTGAAACCTGTACCTAATCGAACTGGCTGGTTTCAGTTACCACAGACACCTGGCCTTGGAATTGTTTTGCCTGCGACGGAAACACATCTAGCTTACTCTCAGGCTTAACTCCAATGCTGATTCCCGGTCCTTTAAGCATGGTGCCGTACGACCCTCAGTGATCGATGTCGTTTTCATTGTCGTTGTATGGCAGATAACCACGGCGTTCAACAGTCGGAAAAGCATCACCACGGCGAACATAGTTAGTATTCTGCTGCAAAGCTCTCGGTACGAAGTCCCAAGGCTCGGGCCTGCCAAAAGATAAGGCAGCGTCAACGAGCTTGCGCTCTGTTTGAGATCGAATCACATCATCCAGTAGGGTATCCAGCGGCCATGTATCTTCCGCTATCTTGCCAAGCCGCTCCTCCTCTGGATGATTCTGACCTTCCAGATTGTCAAGTTCCAGCGGATCTTCTGCAAGATTGAATAGCTGCGTCGGATAGGCACGAGACAACACCAGCTTATAGTCACCGTCACGTACACAAACTCGTGGTGCTTCAGTTCCACCATCGATATGCTCCGCAAAAACAGGGCCCTCTCTACCCTCACCTCGCAAAACAGGTAGAAGGCTTTTGCCATCAAACGCTGTTGTTATATTTTTTGTTTCAATCCGGGCCAAATCCAGCATGGTAGGAAACACATCCAGCAATGACACAGGTGCACTAACGCGAGCTGGAGTCTGGTCTGCAGATAATCCAGGATGAGCAATAATCATCGGCACCTGAATAGCCGGGTTATATAGAGTTTTCTTAAACCACATGCCTCGCTCGCCAATCATATCTCCGTGGTCAGACGAAAACTTCACAACCGTATTGTCTGCAAAGCCACTTTCATCAAGCGCTTTCATTAAACGACCGAACAGATCATCAATGAATGAGATCATGCCGTAGTAGCCTCGACGAGCGTTGCGGTAATCACTATCAGTTAATTCGCACTTGTCCTGCCCGTAGTGGTAGTACAGCGACTGACTATGCGCGTCGCGCTGTTCAACAGGTACAAACGGCACCTGTGGCTGATCGATACCTTGATTTGTATAAAGGTCCCAGAACTCCCGCGTAGTAACGTAGGGATCATGTGGCTGAGTCAATGACACGGTCATCATGAAAGGTCGATCATCTTCACTTCTGGCACGGGTATATAACTCACGAACTGCGTGATGAATAACATCCTCGTCGTAGTCAATTTGCATGGAGCGCGCTACCGGGCCTGCATCTTTTACTGTATCGATGGTTGATACACCAAACGTATATTCTCGTTCTTCATCTCTATTGAAATCACGGAAGTCCGGCGTGGGCGTCCACGACATATCAGCGGGATATATCTCGGTGGTCAGCCGCTCTTCAAAGCCATGGTATTGATCAGGACCAACAAAATGCATCTTGCCGGATATACAGGTGTAGTAGCCGTGCAACCGAAGGTAGTGCGCAAATGTAGGAGTTGCAGCCGGAAACTCAGCACCATTGTCATATGCGCCAATACTGGACGGCAGCCTGCCTGCCATCATACCGAAGCGGGATGGTGCACAAAGCGGGTATGGACAATATGCATGCTCGAACACTGTGCCACGCGCCGCCAGTGCATCAATATTGGGGGTCTTGCAAACAGAACCACCATAGCTGTTGAGCACAAAAGACGTTAGCTGATCAACCATCACTAACAGGATATTAGGCTTAGGCATTGGACTCCCCGGTGCGGATAATAGACCCTCCACTGCAGCATAAACCCAACTACTGGCGCCAACAACTTATTCAACATGGACCATAACACTGGCGCTGTTACGATTAACACAGGGCGCGCTGCTGCAACCCGTCATTCTAATTGTGCTCAGCTATTTCGTGTCTGCGTTGACGGGTCTCATACTGTTTGACACAGGCTGATCTTCTGCAGTAGTTGATCTATGCAACAAAGAAGAATAAGGCCTCTGTATCTGCATATACATTCACTGGTTGTGGCAGTACAATTTGCGAAAATCAGGAATATTTATGACGAATTCAGCTCGACTGGGTGTAGATATCGGTGGCACATTCACAGACGTCGTGCTGGAGACAGACAACGGCAGTTTCTCCACCAAAGTGCTCACCACTTACGCTGCTCCCGAGAATGCCATTATCGATGGCATGCACCAGGTATGTAAAAATGCCGGAGTACAAGCTTCCGTCATCAGCCAAATTATTCACGGCACTACGCTTGCCACCAATGCGCTGATTGAACGCCGAGGTGCCAAGACGGCATTCATCACAACCGAAGGCTTTCGCGATGTTATTGAGATGCGAACGGAAAGCCGTTTTGAACAGTATGATTTAAACCTAACCCTGCCTGACCCGCTGCTGCCGCGCAATCGGCGTTATGTAATCGAAGAACGGATTGATGCCAATGGCAACATTTTAAGACCGATCAGCAAAGCTTCTATTCAATCTCTTGCTAAAGATCTTAAAGCCGCAAACTATGAAAGTATCGCTGTTGGTTTGTTACACGCCTACGTCAATAACAAGCATGAGCGAATGATTGCAGAGGTGTTGTCAGAAGCACTGCCCGATGCCATGGTCTCACTGTCATCAGAAGTCTCACCTCAAATGCGGGAGTATGAGCGTTTTAATACCACCATTGCCAACGCTTACATTAAACCGCTAATAAAATCCTATCTTGGCAGACTTAAAGAACGACTCGCTTCAGAAGGTGCAAACTGTCCAGTATTTTTAATGCATTCCGGTGGTGGCATTATGTCATTAGAAAACGCAGCCGAGTTTCCGGTTCGACTGGTCGAGTCAGGGCCTGCTGGTGGGGCAATCTTTGCCGCCGATATCGCAGCTCGCCATGGTCTCGATAAAGTCCTGAGTTTTGATATGGGCGGTACCACAGCGAAGATCTGTTTAATTAAAAACGAGACGCCAAAAACAGCGCGTGTGTTTGAAGTTGCAAGAACCTACCGGTTTAAAAAAGGCTCGGGTATGCCAATTTCAATTCCGGTAATAGATATGGTCGAGATCGGTGCTGGTGGTGGATCCCTTGCGCATGTTGATGCCCTGGGTCAAATTCGGGTTGGCCCGGAGAGCGCCGGTTCAGAACCCGGCCCTGCCTGCTACGGGCGTGACGGTACTAAGCCCGCAGTGACCGATGCTGATCTGGTATTGGGAAAACTTGATCCGGATAACTTTGCAGGTGGCTCTATTCCGCTTTATCCGGACAAATCCAGTACCGCACTGAACTCTGTGATTGGCTCAAAACTTACAATGGATGACACAGAAGCCGCCTGGGGTCTTGCAGAAGTAGTCGATGAAAACATGGCCAATGCAGCCCGTGTGCATGCAGTAGAAAACGGCGAAGACTTAAGCGAATACACCATGATTGCATTCGGTGGTGCAGCACCCCTGCATGCCTCACGACTATGCGACAAACTGGGTGTGACAAGATGTCTGGTACCCACGGGTGCAGGCGTCGGCTCTGCCATTGGTTTTCTGCGTGCTCCGTTTAGCTTTGAAGAAAATCGTTCTGTTTTTATGCGAATGTCAGAATTTGAACCTGCCACAGTTAAGAAGCTTTTCAAAGAGATGGAAGAAGAAGCTACCCGCTTTGTCCGACAGTGTGATGCAGATGCAAAGATTCTGGCTGATCATAAAGTCTATATGCGCTATTCAGGTCAGGGTTGGGAAATTCCGGTGGATCTCACATCCGCTCAAGCAGCAAACCCGGATGCAGAAACCTATCTTTCTTTGTTTGAAAAAGAATACGAGAATCTGTTTGGTCGTACGGTTGAATCAATGGAAGTTGAAGTAACCGTCTGGTCGGTTAATGCCTACACACAAGTAAAGAAAGCCAAGCAGTTAGCCGCTCCAAATTCTTTGAATGAAGTTACCGGCGACAATTCCCGTGAGCTTTTTGACCCAAGCGTCAGTAAGAAACTCAAAGCCACAGTCGTAGAAAGAGA
>CALIHW010000216.1 GCA_938020525.1 uncultured Granulosicoccaceae bacterium
TTCAAGCGGATGATTGATAACGACATTGCCTGGTCGTTTTTTCACTCTCCCACTGCAATCATTGCAGCTCTTATTACACTAACGTGTATTGTCGCAACAATGCTTGCACCGTGGATCGCACCATTTGATCCGTTTGATCCAGCACAGATATCCCTGTGGGACGGTAAGCTTCCACCGGCATGGGTCGAAGGGGGGCAATCACAGTATGTGCTGGGGACTGACAATCAAGGCCGGGATATGCTCTCTACCATTTTGTATGGCGGGCGTTTATCCATACTGGTGGGTCTTGCTGCAGTAGCTCTCGGTATGGTGCTAGGTGTTACGCTCGGTGTTTTGTCCGGGTATTTCGGTGGTATTACAGATGCCATCATCATGCGTATTGCAGATATCCAGCTAACCATTCCCGGTATATTGCTGGCGATTTTAATAAACGGTATTGGCAGAACACTACTACCACTTGAGATGCGTGAAGAGTTTGCGATCTGGGTGGTGATCATTGCTATTGGCCTGACCGACTGGCCTCAGTTCGCGCGCGTAGCGCGGGGTGCAACACTGGTTGAGTCGCAAAAAGAATATGTACAAGCGGCGAGGGTGATTGGTCTGCCCCAGCGACTCATCATATTAAGACATGTATTACCGAATACATTGCGACCCGTATTGGTGATCGCCACCATTGGTCTGGCATTGGCAATAATTGCTGAAGCCACGCTTTCGTTTCTCGGTCAGGGTATCCCACCGACAACACCCAGTCTTGGTACCTTAATTAGAGTGGGAAATGAGTATCTGTTTTCAGGGCTCTGGTGGATCACACTGTTTCCCGCCATAGCGTTGGTTGTGCTTGTATTTGCGGTAAACCTTTTAGGTGATTGGATGCGTGATGCACTCAATCCAAAACTCAGGTAATCGCATGTCTGACTTACTTGAAATAGAAAACCTCGATGTAGATTTTCTTACCCGTCGCGGCAATATCCATGCAGCTCAAAATGTCTCCCTGCAAGTCACGGCAGGTGAAGTGCTTGGTTTAGTAGGTGAATCCGGCGCGGGTAAATCCACTATAGGCAATGCGATCATTGATCTGCTCGAGTCTCCGGGCCAGGTGTCGTCTGGCAGCATCCGGTTTAAAGGCGATGAATTGCGTGGTAAATCTGAAGATCAGATGCGTCGCATACGGGGTGACCGTATCGGTATGATCTTTCAGGATCCGCAAACCTCACTCAACCCGTTAATCCGTATTGGTGAACAGCTAGTAGAAACGATTCGCAAAACAAAGGCCATAGGCCAGACCGAAGCTGAGAAAAACGCAGAAGAACTATTAGAATCTGTTGGTATAACAGAAGCACGCGCAAGACTTAAATCCTATCCACACCAGTTTTCTGGTGGCATGCGACAACGCGTGGTGATTGCACTGGCGTTAGCCGGTGACCCTGATCTTATTATCGCCGATGAACCCACCACAGCACTGGATGTATCTGTTCAGGCACAAATACTTGACCTGATAAGAGGTTTATGTAAATCGCGCCAGCTCGGGGTGATTATTGTTACCCATGATATCGGTGTTATTGCCAATATCGCCGATCGAGTCGCCGTGATGTATCGCGGTAACATTGTTGAGACCGGTGATGTCAGGCAGATACTTGGCAATCCGCAGCACGAGTACACAAAAAGCCTGATAGCCGCTGTACCGCGACCGGATATGCGACTGCACAGATTTAACAGCGTTGACTATATCGATGGCGGTATAGATAACGCCAGTGTGTTGAACCGAATTGATATCAACACCCACTGGCTCGGTCAACATAGTCAGCTACAGCAAACAGCTAATATAAGTCAGGATGTGCCGGCAATAGCAGTCAAAGATCTTTCACTGGCATTCAAACTACAAGGTGCGATTTTAAAGCGTAACCGGCGCATGCTACAGGCAGTGGATAGAGTCAGCTTTGAGATTGTACAAGGCGAATCATTTGGCCTGGTTGGAGAATCCGGCTCCGGTAAATCAACGGTTGCCCGATTAATTGCAGGTTTACACAAGCCGGACTCAGGCGCAGTTGAAATTGTCGGCCAAAATGTTTTAGGCAATCAAAAAGATCCACTGATTAAAGCCGCCAGATTAAACTTACAGATGATCTTTCAAGATCCCTATAGCAGTCTCAATGGCCGCTTACGTGTATTAGATATCGTTGCTGAGCCAATCCGGTTTTATAAACAATCAGATAATGAAAAGCACACACGCCAGCTGGTTCAGGATCTACTGGAACACGTGGGTCTGGGCAAAGATGCAGCGCTTAGATACCCGCATGAATTTTCGGGTGGTCAGCGGCAACGTATCTCTATAGCCAGAGCACTCGCCTCAAGACCCAGAATTCTTATCTGTGATGAACCCACTTCAGCGTTAGATGTATCCATACAAGCGCAAATACTCAATCTACTAAAAGACTTGCAGGATGAACTAGGTCTAACCTTGTTGTTTATCTCACATGACTTACCAGTGATCCGGCAAATGTGCGACCGGGTTGCAGTAATGCGCCACGGCGCAATCTGCGAGATAGCTGCAACAGAAGAGTTGTTTAACAATGCGCAG
>CALIHW010000217.1 GCA_938020525.1 uncultured Granulosicoccaceae bacterium
TCGAATAGACACACTGCTATTTTGATAAGGTGCTAAAAAAGTGGCTTGGAACTGTATACATAGTATTTCGCCAATAGTTAATTGTCGCCTGATGAATAATCCAGACTAGGAGTCTGCGCGGTAGAAATCCGCGTAGCGAGAACGTGCCATGGCGAGGACGTTTTTACTATCATTTGCGGCGCATAGTTGTTCATACGTAACGAAAATGATCGATAATTATTGTAGCCTAGGCGCACCGTCAGGGCGCGTTCGCAGTAGTGGACGTTCTGCCGCGCGGGTTCTCCTAGCTCGTTATATTCATGAATCTCTGCGCGCTATGCGCGCCGCTTCACGAATAAACCGAGCTAGAGAGCTCCAGCTTCTTTCAGTTGATCAATAAAATCAGTCATGTCCTGTTCCTGCAACACACGCTCTGCAGTCGCAGGATCAAAAGTACCTTTTGCGTTTAACCATGCGTCAATTGCACCGGCACGCCAGAGCTTCATTTCTTCTTCATTTGGAACATACCATTCCTTAATTTCCTTCTTAATAGCGTCTTCACCGTCATTTACCCAGTTTCGATCAAGTTCCTGAACATGCTTACCGAAAGCAGTCGCAGCAGTGTGTAACCACTCTCTCTGTTGATCAGACAGAGCATCGTATTGACGCTTATCCATAGAAAGCTGGTTACCAGACCACGATCCGCCAATTTCAGTAAAGTACTGCGCGACCTCGTGAAGCTTGGCTACATGTTGCCAAGGAGTCGCCACATACTGGCCTGATACAACACCTGTCTGCAGTCCCTGGTAGAGCTGTGCCCAGTCATAAGGTACGGGTACCGCGCCCCAGTTTTTGATCAGTGTGTATTCGATCGGGCTTTTTGTCACTCGCCACTTAACACCTTTCATATCGTCCGGAACATGTACCGGTCCATGTGCGTTACCCAACTGACGAAACCCACCCCTGGAATAGACGGTCAGGCAAACGTGTCCGGCTTCTTCTGCTGCGATATCGCATTGCTTCTTTGCCAGCCACTCTGAAGAGATTCGATCTGCGTCTTCAATACTCTTAAAGATGTACGGCAGGTCAAAAACCGCAAGCGCGGTTCCAAAGTTACCGAAGTTGGCCGTCGAGCTAGTCCACAGTGCGATCAATCCCTGGTTAGCCTGCTCACCACAGGTCTGTTCGCTGCAAAGGGATTTTCGATAGTGCGGTTCGATAATCATCTCTCCACCGGACACTTCTTCAAGTGTAGGTATCAATGCCTGATCGATAGCATCCCCGATTGGCATACCTTTGAATCCGACAGTGCCCAACTTCAGAACTGTTTGCGCGTTTACTGCGCTTGCGCAGAATAGTAGTGCTGCAGAGGCAACGGCTGCTTGTAAGTTCGAGAATTTCATTGTTTTCCTCCAATGTAGTCGACACTCACTATACGGTTTTCTCTGCTGACTATACAAATCTAATCGGTATGGACCAATAGTGTACCTTTGACCTGCCCGATATCTGCTGCTAAATCTGGCGGTAAAGATTCAAATCAATTGAATTCAGCAGTAATTAGCAATAAGGTTTGCTCAAATCAGCTCACGTGAACCGTTTACATTGGATCCAACTGGTATGAGTTCTATAACCCCCTTTAATGTCAGTGTCGCGGACGAAACACTCGATGCTATAACAACACGGGTTTCGGAGTACCCCTGGCATGAGATGCCAGTAGATGGCGGTTGGGACTTTGGCACCAACATGGAGTACATGAAGGAACTGTGTGCGTACTGGGTAAGTGATTTTGACTGGCGTAACCAAGAAACAGAGATCAACCGCTTTGCGCACTACACTGCACCAATCGACGGAATGGATATTCACTTCATTCATGAAAAAGGCAGCGGATTGAATCCAAGACCGTTGATCATCAGTCACGGATGGCCGGGTACGATCGTTGAGTTTTTAGATTTTATAGACTTACTTGCCCACCCCGAGAATCATGGTGGCAACATCGAAGATGCGTTTGATGTAGTTGCACCTTCGCTACCCGGATTTGGTTTTTCCAGCAAACCACCTCGCCCTTACGGCCCACGAAAAATGGCAGATGTGTTTAACACTTTAATGGTTGACGTACTTGGCTATAAAACCTACATGGCACAAGGTGGTGACTGGGGTGGTGCTATTTCAAGCTGGCTTGGTTACGACTATCCATCAGTATGTGCTGCCATACATATTAATATATTAACCATGAGACACAAGGATCCACCCAGTGGACCGGAAGAAATTCAATGGGCAGCGCAATTTGATAAAGATCAGTTAATACAGGACGGCTACCGAACTCAACAGGCAACCAAGCCACAAACATTGAGTTACGCAATGATGGACAGCCCGGTAGGAGTAGCAGCATGGATACTTGAAAAAATGCATGGCTGGTCTGATATCACTGATGATAATGTAGAGAGCGTGTACACCAAAGATCAGTTACTGACTAATATCATGGTGTACATCGTTACCCGAACCTTTAATACCGCATCATGGATCTACTACGGACGCCGTGAAGAAGGTGGCAGACTGTTATCTCCTGAAGGCAAGCGCGTGGAAGTACCTACCGCTTGCGCCCTGTTCCCAAAGGAATTACTGGCATGGCCACCACGTAGCTATGCAGAGCGGATTTACAACATCACCCAATGGACAGAGATGCCGAGAGGTGGTCATTTTGCAGCGATGGAGGAGCCCGATTTACTTATTGAAGATATCAGAAAATTTGCGCGGTCCATTGATTGGTAAAGAACAAAGATCGCGGCATTGCCTAGCGATAACTGGGTAGAAAACGGGAAGTCAGAATGCTCTAGCCCGGTTTATTCATGAAAATGACGGCATCCCGCTTGATCCTTGAGTCCACAGCGAGTTTTTTTCTCTTGTAAATATCAGTAAGTATTCAATGCGAGAAGAAAATACCCTGTGAAACCAATGCTCTGCGCGCTATGCTCGCCATTTCACGAATAAAC
>CALIHW010000218.1 GCA_938020525.1 uncultured Granulosicoccaceae bacterium
CAGCGAGTATCTTAAAAAGCTTGAAGAGGTCGGTAGTGACGGGTGTGTCTGGACTGCTTTGGGGGCGGTTGCTGAGGCTACTTGATCTGTCTGGTTTATGTTGCATTCGCTGCGTTCAACGTGAGCGTCATGCTATTCATGTGTTGTTGTGTTGTCGAGCACGGCGTGTCGAGCAAGCTGCCATCCCTGGCGCTTAGACCCGACTCCGGATGATTTCAAAAAACAATAATACGCTCGGAGCACTCTCACCGTTGGTGATTCGTTGGGTTGTGTTGCCCTGAATTTACTGGTTGATTAATCTCTGCCTGAAACTATCAGAGCTTATAGACGAGGCTTACGGAATCCAGGAATCGCAACAAAATTAGGCGTGGTAAGTTCAGCGCGGTATTTTTGTTTCAGGTGTTAGAGGTAATTGGTTGTGAAGAACTCAGGCTGGCAGCCGCATGAACTAAAAGACGTAGTGCACGCTTTATTTTTGGCAAGTATTGCGTTTTTATTAATTGGGACAGCGGTTGTGCTGCTCGACAAGCACTTTCTAAGTTACATGTTTCCTTTACCACCACAAAGCGATGAGGAAACAGAGTACACCTACTATGGAAACTTGCGGAATTATGTAGCACGTGGGGAAACTGTAAATTCTGCACAGACTGGGTTTGTGCAGATGAAAAAGCTATGCCCGCTGTGTTGTCTTTTCCTCCTTCTCTCCCCGTATGTGGTGGGTGTGATCGACTAAGGCTGGTGGTAAGCTGGTCACGCCGGTGACGTATTGGGCGTAATTACTAGAGGTAAGAAGTAATGAGCAGTAAATGCGATGGAACCGTTGAATGGTTCGATAACGCGAAAGGCTGCGGCTTTGCAGTAAATGAGGCCGGAGAAGATGTATTCATTTGCTACCGCTCTATTATGAGCGATCAGGAATACAAGACACTGGCGGAAGGTCAGCTAATCAGCTTTACCTCGGTATGGAGTGAGAAAGGCTGGCAGGCTGCTGAAGTAGAAGTGCTGGAAACAGCTTAATGAAGGCAGAAACAAAAAAGGCCGCTGATTCAGCGGCCTTTTTCTTTAAATACAATACCTCGGTCGTTTCATGCGCTCATGACGCAGAGGGACGGTTCCGAGGCGTACCCGTGTAGCATAACACCAAATATGCCAGATTCAATGTCTTACGTATACGATCCTAGCAAAATCAACAGTTTAGAGAAATCACTGTCAGTTGCAAGATTATCGAGCTATACCGGGGAAACTCAAGGGGGAGATAGGGAATTGGCACTCAAACTGTACCTTTGGAATACCGACATTTCATCCTCATTTCATTTTCCGCTACAAATGGCGGAAATTACGCTTAGAAATTCACTCGATTACCAGCTTCAAGCAAAATATGGCGCTGATTGGCCGTCGGCGCCGGAGTTCCGTTTGACCAGAGGGAAGTAGATAGCATTGACGCCGCACGTTTGGATATTCGAAGAAGCGGAAAGACGGTTACGACCTGCCGCATTGTCGCTAATCTATCTTTTGGATTCTGGGTGGGGCTGCTTCGAGGGTCTTACCACACTAGCCTGTGGACGCCTGTTATAAGCAGGGCTTTCCCGAGAAGAATCAGGGATAGAAGAAACATCCAAAACAGGTACTACGATATTAAGGGCTTACGCAACCGAATTGCGCATCATGAGCCGATCTTTAGCTACCCACTGGAAGCAAAGCTCAATGAGACGCTAGAAGCAATTTCATGGCACGGTAGAGAAACTAGAAATTGGGTCGAACAACATTCAACCGTTATTAAAGTTTTAATGAAAAAACCTTAACGAATAACGTTTTGATTAAAAGAATATTTGGTAGTGTTGAGTTCTGATAGTAATCGCGCTTTGCATGATAAATGATACTTGTTCCAGGTGACTATCAAAAATTCGTTTACGGTGCCATTTTCGCAGTGATTGCATGGGCTAGGCTTAAGTATTAAAGCATCAAAGGTTTGCGTTTTGGAACTCTGCTACTTGTTCGATAGCGTTTGAAGTGTTCTATCACCCCGCATGATTCTTCCAGCATACGCTCAAGGTCAGTTTGTTTCACATGTTTTTAAATTTTGCTCCTGATGCGTATGAAGGGCTTAATGAAGCGGTAGACGGTCACGAGGTAGTGCCAAGCGTCTGTTTTGTTTTTTGAAATTATCCGGAGTCGGGTCTAAGCGCCATGGATGGCGCGTGAGCGCTAGCGGCACAGGGATGTGCCATTAGCGCGGTCCGGCGGAGGGTGATTTAAAAAAATGCCGTAGGCACCCGCAGGGCAAGGCGGTGCGATCACAGCGTTTTGGTTACTTTTGCGCTGTATCAAAAGTGACTCGTACAGCCAGGGACTGGCTTCGAAAAACGGCATGGATGCCACGCCGCTCTAGACAAGCCGCTCACGCAGAGCTGAGCGAAGCGAATGAAATAACGTTGAGCGCAGCGACTGTAACAAAAGCTGAGCGCAGCGAATAACAAGAAAAAACCAACAAGCAACAATCCCAAAACCCAAGTAAAATAAGCGCATCACCTTTGGATGCCACCAATGCCAATTCAGCAACTCCCCGATCACCTGATAAACCAGATTGCTGCTGGCGAGGTGATTGACCGACCTTCGTCTATCGTCAAGGAACTGCTGGAAAATAGCATTGATGCCGGTGCGACGCAGATTGATATCGAGCTCGAAAACGGGGGTGTGCGGCTGATAAAAATTCGCGATAACGGTAATGGCATTGTTGCCGATGAAATGCCGCTTGCGCTTAATCGGCATGCGACCAGTAAGATTGCATCGCTTGAAGATCTTACTGAAGTGCGCACTATGGGGTTTCGGGGTGAGGCGCTTTCAAGTATTGCGGCAGTCTCGCGAATGACGCTGACTTCTCGTACTGAAGACGCAGAGCACGGGCTGGAAATCCACTACGACTGCACGACTGGTAAGTCAAGCAGTAAGCCTGCTTCGCATCAGCGTGGTACGACGGTTAAAGTTGCAGATCTATTCTTTAATGTACCAGCAAGACGCAAGTTTCTGCGTACTGATAAAACTGAGCTGAATCATATTGAAAGTGCGATTAAGCGCATCGCGCTTGGTGCATGGCATGTTGGCTTTACACTCACTCATAACCAGAAGCAGGTATTGCGTTGGCCATCTATTGCCGATACTGAAGCTGCAGGTGAAAAAATTGGGCGTCTTGAAACCGAGGGTGCTGAGCGATTGCAGGGTGTGTTGGGTCAGGAGTTTATACAGAACTCGTTATATTTTCATCGTGAATCAGATGATCTTTGTTTGCATGGCTGGCTGGCGCTGCCTACCTTTTCACGAAGTCAGGCGGACATGCAGTATTTTTATGTTAATCAGCGCATGATCAGAGATAAGACAATTTCTCATGCGATTAAGCTTGCTTATAGTGATCTGATGTATCACGCCAGACAGCCGGCCTATGTAGTTTACCTTGACATGAATCCACGGGATGTAGATGTCAATGTTCATCCAGGTAAGCTTGAAGTGCGTTTCAGAGATAGTCGCAGGTTGCATGGCTTTGTATCGGCAAGTGTTAAGGAAGCACTGGGTGCAGTGTCTGCTGGCGATGCTGGTTCAGCAGCCCAAAGTGCCAATGCAAACCAGAGTGCTCACGTTAGTCAAAATGCAAGTGCATTGGCGGGTATAGATAGTATTGAGCCTGCAACAAGAGGTGCAGGCGCTACAGCTGCTAATACGCTGGAGCTTGCGAATAGTGCATCACCTGTAAAAGGAGGTGGCTATGCGCAGTTTCAGCATCAGAAAAATATGTCGTTGCCGGTTAAAGAGCACGGTGAGTTATATCGTGATCTTGTTAGCGGTGGGACTGCCCGGTCAGATGGCAAAGCAATAGATGTCAATGCTGAGGGTTACGGTGATACCGAGGTTCCGCCATTGGGTTTTGCTGTGGCACATTTGCATGGTGCTTTTATATTATCGCAAAGTAAAAAAGGCCTTGTAGTGGTGGATGCGCATGCGGCACATGAAAGAATTACCTACGAGCGATTAAAGGATCAGTATGAGCAGGGTGCTATTCGTTCTCAGCCGCTGTTGCTGCCGCTTACTGTTCATGTCAGTGAGCAGGAGGCGGGGCTAGCTGAGACGCATGCTGAAGTATTATCCAGCATCGGCATGCAGGTTGATAATCGCGGGCCAACTCAGTTGTTGGTGCGAACGATACCGGTTGAGCTGCAGTCTGCCGATGCCGAGCAATTGTTGCGCGATGTGCTGTCTGATCTTGCAGAACACGGCGCCAGTGACAGACTGCGTGAAGAGATAAACAAGTTGTTATCTTCAATGGCCTGTCACGGTTCGGTTAGAGCGAATCGCAAGTTGACGACTACAGAAATGAATGCCTTGCTTCGATCCATGGAGCGTACGCCCAACAGTGGCCAATGTAATCATGGTCGCCCGACATGGGTTGAGCTGAGTATGAAACAGCTTGATGATTTTTTTATGCGTGGCCGTTAGTTAAACGTAGTGACTGAAGCTACCTTACTACCTGTATTGTGTCTGCTTGGGCCGACCGCGGCTGGTAAAACAGACTTTGCAATTGAGCTGTCTGAAAAGTACCCGTTTGAAATTATCAGCGTTGACAGCGCACAGGTCTATCGGCAAATGGATATCGGTACTGCCAAGCCTGATGCTGCAACGCGTAAAAGAGCACCTCATGCATTAATAGATATTGTTGATCCGTGGCAGCATTATTCGGTGGCCAATTTTTTACGTGATGCGGATACTGAAATAACTCGTATTCATAATAATGGAAAGATACCTCTGTTGGCTGGTGGCACAATGCTTTACTACCGCGGATTGTGGGATGGATTGTCAAATCTGCCAGAGTCTGATCCGATCGTGCGGCAAAAGCTTACAACGTTCGCAGAAGTTAACGGACAAGTTGCACTATACGAAAGGCTCAGGCAGGTTGATCCCGATAGTGCTGCAAGAATCCATGGCAATGATCCGCAACGCATAAGCCGAGCGCTTGAGGTATTTGAAATTACTGGCGAAACACTCAGTAGCTTGCAGAAAAACAAAGCCCGTGAGCATCAGTACAATTTCTACAATATTGGCTTGTTTCCACAAGACAGAAAAAAACTTCATGATCGAATTGCCAGACGATTCGATCTAATGCTTGATGCAGGCTTCGAGCATGAAGTAGAAGTGCTGATGCAAAATGAAGTTATGCATGATGGTTTGCCTGCGATGCGCTGTGTCGGGTACCGTCAAATGTGGGAGTATTTGTCTGGTGGCTGTGATCGTGATCAAATGATTGCCAAAGGAGTCGCTGCCACCCGGCAACTGGCCAAGCGGCAAATTACCTGGCTGCGTAGTATGAAGGACTGCCGGATGGTCGATCCTTTTGAGGCATCTGCTGCGCTGGAAGATGATACTCTGGGAAGCTGGCTCACTAAGGCGCAGAGTCGATTGCGGCAATAGCGAGTGCCAGAGTGTTTTTTAGCAGAGTGTTATTACGAGAGACGTTTAACTAGTGCCCGTAATGTAAGCTCGGGCAATAAGCAATTAAGACAATGAATAAAAAGACAGCACAGTTAAAATCGCTTTCAGACCAGATCGGTAACACACGTCTGTGTGAGTTGCAGCGGATCGGAAAGAATGATCGTGGTAACCGACTCGCGGTTAAGCTTGAAGGTGACAACCCTGCAGGCTCTGTTAAAGACAGACCTGCTGTGAATATGATCATGGCGGCTGAGAAGCGTGGTGATATTAAGCCAGGTGATACGCTGATTGAATCCACCAGTGGTAATACTGGTATTGCACTGGCTATGGCTGCCGCGATGCGTGGCTATAAAATGCGACTGATCATGCCCGACAACATGAGTGCTGAACGTAAGCTCACTATGTCAGTTTATGGTGCCGAGTTGATCTCCGTAACGCAGAAGCAGGGTATGGAATACGCTCGCGACCTGGCTCTGGAAATGCAATCAAACGGCGAAGGGATCGTACTTGATCAGTTTGCGAATCCGGATAATCCCGCAGCCCATTACAAAACTACTGGTCCTGAGTTGTGGGAAGGTACTCAACGGCAGATAACTCATTTTGTTTCTTCTATGGGGACAACCGGAACAATTATGGGGGTATCACGTTATCTGAAAGAACAGAATTCCGATATACAGATTATTGGTGCACAGCCTACAGAAAATTCCGAGATACCCGGCATACGTCGTTGGCCTGAAGCTTATTTGCCCAAGATATATGAGCCTGAGCGGGTCGATAAGATAATGGAGGTCAGCCAGGAGGAGGCTGAGAATTATTCGCGTGAGCTCGCTTCGGTTGAGGGGATATTCTGCGGAGTTTCTTCTGGTGGTGCGCTTGCTGCTGCGCTAAAAGTATCAGAGCAGGTAGAGAACAGCGTTATTGTTTCTATCGTATGCGACCGTGGTGATCGTTATCTTTCAACGGGTGTATTTGACAGCTGACTATTGAATTCCCAGTGTGCATAGTTGGCAACTGAAGTACGCTGAGCTGGGCGGTGTGGCAAAAGCTTGAGTTATAAAAATTATAAATTGCACTACGTAACAAATACACCCAAACTATCGACACCTGCCCATTGGGAGGGTCGGACGCGGTAGCGGCCTGGGAGGGTGTGTGTACTTGCACTGGCGGTGTTTATGCCCAAGAAACTGATCCCTCTTGCAAAGCAAACAACGCTTTGTATTCTCCCGGAGGGAGAATGGCTATTCGGGGGTTCGATCAGATGAATAATACACCCAAACTATCGACACCCTCCTATTGGGAGGGTCGGACGCGGTAGCGGCCGGGGAGGGGTCATGTGCTCACTTTAGTTGGTAATCTTGTCATAGATATTGTGCTGGTAAGGATGTACGAACTCCAGATACTCACCACCTATCTCAATCATGTCACCACCGACTAACTTGATTTCTACCTGTGGAACTAACCCTTTGCCGTTGTGTTTCATTGGTGCGCCATGGTCGTTTACCGGTAGAAAGTAATAGCCAGTGGATTTTTTGGAGATCGCGCCCATGTCGCCGTTGGCTTTGCCGAGTGTGGTTACTGGTTTTTCGAGCATCACAACGCTCCCTGACTTGGCACCGGAGGCTACTTTAATGACTGCGATATCTTCTGGTGTATTGGCAGTTGCCGGGTGAGAAATGGCGGCTTCGGAGGTCTGATGAGCGTTGTTACTGTGACCCATAAAAGTGGCAGACGTATTATCAGCCTGTGGATTATAAGTTTCAGAGTATGAAACTCTGTAGCTGCCAATAATGATGTCATCCAGGTGAACCAGCACCTGTCTTTTGATTTTTTCGCCGTTGACGATCGTACCGTTAGTACTATCGAGATCCTCTATTATTAGGCAGCCTTTGTCGTCTGTGATGCGAGCGTGAAATCCACTGACCGATAAGTGTGGCAGAAACAATGTATTGGTTCTACGCCGACCGATAGTAACAGTCTTGGTGGAGATGGTGAGTGAACTGGTCTCACCTGATTCGTCATGTATGATCAGTTGGGGCATGGTGTTGTGACAAAGTCTCTCTGATTATCCGGTCGAGACTATCAACATTGCCAGGGTGATAGAAGGGTTTTCAGATTTCGATTCGGAAGCCTTAGCTCGAGACTTGGGCTGAGTCCGAGTGGTGTTAGAGCCACCCCAACAGCCGGTTTGCTTTTACTGGGTGTGCTGTACAGGTGTTGTCGGGTAGGTGGGAATACGAAGTAACTGTCCTGCCTGTATGTGATCTTCGTTTCGAACAGAGGTGTTCCAGCGTCTGATGTCGCTGATTGCCAGATGAAACTTTTCGGCAATTGTAGATAAGCTGTCAGACGGAATAACTCGGTAGTTCATTAGCCCGGCGTCTTCTGAATCAGGTGTGAGATAGGCGATATTCAGGCTTTCGCCCTGCCGGATAGGTTCGTCATCGGCAAGGTTATTCCACAAACGTAGCGTATCGATGTCTATGCCGGTTGTTTTAGACAAGCTCCAGAGGGTGTCGCCGTATCTTACAGTATGGGTTTCAAAGCGCTTGTTCTTATCACTGTTGTCGTTGTTTTCCTTTTCCAGTGCTCTGCTTTTTGCCAAGGTTTTAGCTTTACTGGTAGGGCTTCCTGAAGCCAGCGGGGTGCTGATATTTCTACGTACCATCTCAAGCTGTGTTTGTCTGTCCAGTAAGGGCAGGTGCTCTAGTTTTTTGATTCGGTCTAGCAGTCTCGAAGAAACGTCAACCGGTAAGGTTAGGCGGTGCGGGCCGTATATTGGTGTGCGTTCGTTGGGCAATCCCGGGTTAAGCTCGCGCAGCTCGTCAATGGCAGAGGAAGTCAGTTCTGCTACCAGGTGTAGTGAAATGCGTCTGCCGACATCCGTTGATTGAATTTTTTTCTGGTCTGGCACTGGCGGTAAAGTCAGGCCGTATTTTTGCGGGTTGCTGATCAACTTGCTTGCAGCGATCAATCTCGGAACATAATTTTGCGTTTCTGTAGAAAGCTTTAAATTCCAGTACGTCGGCTCTGCACCATTTTCCATTGCTTGCCTGAGCGCCTTGCGAACATTTCCGGGGCCGGTGTTGTAGGCTGCAAGCGTGAGTAACCAGTCGCCATCAAACTGAAGATTTAGATCGTTAAGGTAGCGTACTGCAGCGCGTGTTGATGCAATAACATCCAGTCGCTGATCAAGGTGTTTTTCTACTGTTAAGTCATAGTGGTTTGCTGTAGCGGGTATAAACTGCCAAAGACCCGCGGCACCCTCGCTTGAAAGAGCCGCGGGATTGAAAGCACTTTCTATCAACGGCAGCAAGGCGATATCCAGTGGGATCTCAGCGCGTTCCAGTTGATCTGCTATGTGAAAGAGAAACGGTGTGGCCTTGACAAGTTTCTTGTTCAGCTCAGGGCCGCCAGTATTCAGGAACTTCAATTGTTCTTCGATTCTTGGGTTGTTAAGTTCTGAGAACTCAAAGCTCTTGCCCAGCCGCTCCCAGAGGTCGCCAGTAAGCAGTGACAGGGGTTTGAATTCAGATTTCAGTCCTTGAGCTGCATCAACCGTGGTCGTTAACTCTGAGTCGGCTGAAATGCCACGCTGTAGTGTCTGCGCCTGCTCTTGCGACTGCGATAGGGCAGTACCGCAGGTAATACAGCTCAGGAGCGCTAGTAATTTTGTGTGGTAAAGTAATCTGGGCACTGTCGTTGACTGGTCGGATGATAGTCTGAAGGTGGCAAACAAACGGTTTGCAATCTCCGAGGCAAATAACTCCTACGAATAAGAGTATATTTGGTTTATGCGAAAATTCAGCAAAAATTCACCTCATTGGTGTGACGCGCAGCCAGAATTGAGAACCTGGTACCAGAGTTCACTCGGCACCGCTGTGCTCGATACAGTCGCAGATAAATTCGATGAAATACTGCCCGGTATCTTCGGCTATCAAGGGGTGCAGGTTGGTCAAATTGCGCCGGGGCGCGAATTATTGTCGAGCGCGGGCCTGCACAGAAGACTGGTGATAGATAGTTTTGCAAATGAGTCCGGCTCGCACATCTCTGCGGATGTAGAGCACCTGCCAATCAGCTCTGACTGTGTCAATCTGGTGTTCTATCCCCATGCGCTGGAATTTTGCGAAAGTCCCCACGGCGCTCTGCGAGAAGCAGACAGAATCCTCACCGATGACGGGCATCTCATAGTGATGGGCTTTAATCCATACAGTACATTCGGCGTGCGACGACTTTTAGGCCGCGTCACACCGTGGAACGGTAAGAGCTATAGCCGTGCTCGTGTGCAGGACTGGTTGTCTGTTCTGGGCTTTCGTATAGTCAGCACAGAAACGGTATTTTTGCGCCCGCCACTGAATCGTCCTCGTCTGTTACGTAAGACTCGCGGAATAGAAAAAACGCAGCGCTTCCTCGGCTTGGCCGGCGGCGTCTACCTTATCCATGCACGTAAGCAGACTATCCCGATGACTATGGCACGCCAACAATGGCTCAAGCCACGTGGGCGGCTGGTCACCGGTGCGTTTGCACAGCGTTCCGGACGCACTGCAGCGAATCGAGACAGTGACTTAAAAGACCCGTCGTGAGAATATTGTAAGCCCTGTGTAAGTGTCGCTATGGCTCTGATTGCCACGCTCCGGCAACTCTCTCCGCAAGGCGGGCAGTGTGTTTTACACAGAACTGAATTAGGTCACCACTTCTTCCCGGAAGCACTCAGGCCGAAGCACTCAGGCCGAAGCACTCAGGAACTCCATGCGCCAAATCGTCCTCGACACAGAAACCACCGGTCTTGAAGTCACTCAGGATCACCGCATTATTGAAATTGGTGCAGTCGAGTTAGACAACCGGAGGTTAACAGGGCGCCAGTATCACCAGTATATACAACCGGATCGGGCTATCGATGCGGGAGCTATGGAAGTGCATGGTATCACTGAGGATTATCTGGCAGATAAGCCACGCTTTGCAGAAATTGCAGACGAGTTTTTAAACTTTGTGGAAGGTGCTGAGGTGATCATCCACAATGCCGCATTTGATGTTGCTTTCCTTGATTACGAATTTCGTCTGTGCAACGCCAACACTCGCATGGATATTGTCTCGGCTGGCGTTGTAGATTCTCTCGCTATAGCACGTAAAGAATACCCGGGGCAGCGCAACAACCTTGATGCCTTGTGTAAGCGACTCGGAATCGATAATTCACGCCGCAAACTGCACGGCGCATTGCTCGATGCCGAGATACTCGCCGAAGTTTATCTGGGTATGACCGGTGGCCAGGGATCACTCGGTTTTGATAACTCCGGTGGTGATGCCGCAGCCAATCGGTATGACGGTCCGATGTTCGATGCATCGAGCTATCCACCTTTACAGGTGGTGAAGGCAAGCCCTGAAGTACTCAAGGCTCATGAAGCGTACTTAAAGCGGCTTGAAGAAACCTGTGATGACGGCTGTGCATGGACGAAAGTGTCTGCGGCGGTTGCTGATTAAGCTAATAACTCATGTAATTATTGGCTGTTATTAGCAAGGCTGATTAAACGGGGCCGATTTAACAGGGCTGTTATAGCGGGGCGATGATCAGCGTTGTTTCATGATGCGTTGTTTTTCACGATCCCAGTCGCGGGCTTTTTCTGTAGCTCTTTTGTCGTGTGTCTTTTTGCCTTTACCTAAACCGATCTCAAGCTTTACCTTGCCACGTTTCCAGTACATTTTTAACGGCACAATGGTGAAGCCCTTGCGGTCAACCTGGCCGATCAGTTTAGATATTTCTTCGCGATGTAATAGCAGCTTACGGTCACGTGTTGGTCTGGCGACAACGTGTGTCGATGCGGTTATTAGCGGCGTAATATGACACCCCAAAAGCCAGGCTTCTGCATTTTTAATAAAGACGTAGCAATCATTCAGCTGAACGCGTCCATCGCGCAGACTTTTGACTTCCCAGCCCATAAGTTCGAGTCCGGCTTCGAGTGTATCTTCGATCAGGTAGTCGTGTCTGGCACGCTTGTTTACCGCGATACGGGAAGATTCTGATTTGTCGCCTTTCTTTTTCTTCGGTTTAGCCATAACCTCGTAGTATAACCTTTATTAACTGGCGAAGATTGATGCCGACTGTTGAACGCAGCGCCCTCGTACCCTTCACAGCGCAACAGATGTACCAGCTGGTGAACGATGTAGAGTCGTATCCTGAATTTCTACCGTGGTGCAGTGGAGGCACTGTCATCGAAGACAGCGAGACCCTAAGGGTCGCGCGGGTGGATATTAGCAAGGGTCCGATCAGGCAGCATTTCACCACACGTAATGAATTGAAGGACGGCGAAGAGATCAGGCTTTCACTGATCGAGGGGCCTTTCAGCCAGCTGGATGGTCTCTGGCAGTTCACGCAGATCGGTGACAGCGGTTGCCGGGTAACTTTCAGTACACAGTTTAGTTTTCGGAATTTTTTACTCGAGAAAACGGTTGGTCCGGTATTCAACGAAATATGTACCAGACTGGTTGATGCATTTGTTGTCCGTGCTAAACAGGTTTATTGACGTGCGTATCACATGTTTGCAGCTTGAGGTGTAACTCAAGTGAAAGTTGAAGTGGTGTACGCAACCCCGGAAGAGCAAAAGGTTGTTGAGTTAGTGCTGGATGCTCAATCCACTGTCGGTGATGCTATTAGCGCAAGTGGTTTATATGAACGATATCCCTCTATAGAAGCGGGTGTGACACCGGTTGGTATTTACGGTGAAAGGGTTCACTACGACACAGCACTTGCAGAGGGTGACCGCGTTGAGATTTACCGACCGCTGGAGGTTGATCCGATGGAAGCGCGGCGCCTGCGGGCACGTTCGCAGGCAAAGCAGTCTCGGTGATAGCTGCTGCACGTTAGTTTTATTGTAAAGAGATTTTCGTTACGTATCCGACTTACTGGATATTGGTGGATGCGCAAGCTTATCCATATATGGACGCTCCCGTTGTTGCAAGCCCTGAATAAAGAAAATGGTCTGCTCCCATATATCCGGCGTCATATTGGAACACTTTTGTTCCGCGCCTTGATGATTTCCGCACCTTACTGGTCTTGATCACCCT
>CALIHW010000219.1 GCA_938020525.1 uncultured Granulosicoccaceae bacterium
GGAACCACACCCGACTCTCATTCTCTCTTCGACAACACCATTAATTATTGGTGGTTTATCAGCTTGTACAATGAGATCAGAACCACCGTCAATGCTGAGCTCAACCGATTCGCCATTACACAATGCGAGTAACGATGAACAGGTTGTACGCCCTTCTTTTTTGCTTCCACCAGTTAAATGATGAACACCACCAAGCGATAACATCTGCGACCCGTACTCACCGGTGGTGACATGGCCAATCTGCTCACCATTGGCTCGTACCGGGCTGCACTCAGCACCGATGTGACGATCGGTATCAATTTTAACTTTTGCACCGCAGTAACTGAAAATGCCCTCAGTCACTACAGTGATCATATCGACGTCTTCTACAACACTGGAAACAATAAAAGGCGCGGGCTTGTAGTCCGGGTAGGTGGTGCCTGCACCGATAGCAGTGACAAACTGATTTGAAGCAGTCACCGGGTTGCCGTCCCAGCCTTCTCCCTTATCAAGAAATGGTACAAGCGGCGCATCAGTTTCTGTTTGCCGCTCAAGTACAATCAGCGGGTCAAGACGAACCAGTTGACCGCCTTCGTTGGCATAGCGATCACACGCACCAGCTCGACCATCAGCGATGTAACACATGACCGGGCATGCATCGCATCTTATCTTTTGCGAGTCGGATTTTTGAGGCGTGGAGTCTGTCTCAGTCACGTTACCCGCTCCGACTGCCCGACACGGTGGGTACGCTATCTTTCATCGCAGAGACAGCGTGCAGCAGGCCAACTTTAACCAGGCCAACTGACTTCATTCACAGCTCCGCATTGAGTATAACAATGAGTCTCACCTATCGGGTCGATCAATCATTAGCATACTAATGTTAATCACACCCTGTCAATTACCCGATTCATCACACTCTAACCAGCTAAAACCTACTGTTAGCATGCAAATGATTATGCTAGCATTTGACAAAGATTCAGGACTACAGAAGTGAATCAATCTATGCAAACATTGGCATCAAACGCCTGAGCAGATTGGTGCAATCACATACTTGGACATGAATCGTAGAATAACTTTATTAACGCATAGTGGATTCATATGATGAAGTTTGCGCAGCCGAAAACCACTGAAGAGGCACTAACTTACCTCGCTACCGATAACTGGTCGCTGGTCTCTGGCGGCACGGACTTCTATCCAGCGCTGGGCAATAAGTCACCCACAGGCAATATCCTCGACGTCTCCCGACTACAAAACCTTCGCCGCATAGCTGACGAAAGCACACATTGGCACATCGGTGCACTGGCGACATGGACCGATATCATCAATGCAGATCTGCCTGCTGCTTTTGATGCTTTGAAACTGGCCGCCCGCGAGGTCGGTTCAGTTCAAATTCAAAACAGGGCCACTGTTGTTGGCAATATCTGCAACGCGTCACCCGCCGCCGATGGCATGCCCGCCCTGCTATGTCTTGACACTATTGTTCGAATCTCATCGGCACAATCAACAAAAGATATCCCGCTTAAAGATTTTGTCACAGGTAACAGACAGACGACTCTTGCTGCCGGAGAAATGGTAACTGAATTACTAATACCAAAATCATCCGCCTCTGGACGATCGAGTTTTCTTAAACTCGGTGCACGAAAATATCTGGTGATCTCGATCGCCATGGTTGCGGCAAGACTGGCAACCGACAACAATAACTGTATTGTAGACGCAGCGCTGAGCGTCGGGTCCTGCTCTGTTGTCGCACATAGATTACCTGATCTGGAACAGGAACTCATTGGCCAAGCATTATCCCGTGAACTTGCCAATAGTGTTGAGCATCGGCATGTCAGTGGTTTAGCACCTATTGCTGATGTTCGCGCTACAGCAGAATATCGTTATGAAGCCGCGGCAGAACTTCTTAGACGATCAATCGCATCACTGGCAATGTTCCCTTCATGACGATAACCACTACAACTACAACAATCTCACTGACTGTCAACGGTGCTGCAATCACTCTGGATGTAGATCCAACAAAACGGCTTTCTGATGTTCTGCGCTATCAATTAAAAATAACCGGCACCAAAGTCGGTTGTGATGCGGGAGATTGCGGGGCTTGTTCTGTACTGATTGATGATCAAGTCGCGTGTGCTTGTTTGGTTCCGGCAGCTCAGGCGGACGGCACAAACATTCAAACAGTTGAAGGCCTCACAGATAGCCCTAAAGACAGCCCTAAAAACGACAATAAAGGCAAAGATGGAAGCAACACTTTAAGTCAGTTACAGCAAAGTTTTCTACATCATGGTGCAGCGCAATGTGGCATATGTACCCCGGGTATGCTGATGTCTGCCAAAGCACTTCTGGATACCAATAAAAACCCGACTAGAACCGAGGTGGAAGATGCGCTGGGAGGTGTGTTGTGTCGCTGCACCGGCTACCAGAAAATCATAGATGCCGTGGTAAACACCCCTGCTATTAACCGCAAAAAGAATCAGCCGGAAAGCGGCAAATCTGTCGGCGTTTCCATTCTGCATCTGGATGGCGCGCCTAAGGTTAATGGTGAGCTCAACTATGGCGCTGACAACTTCCCTGTCGGTACATTGTTTTTAAAGATTATTCGAAGCCCGTATCACCATGCGCAGTTTACGATCACTGACAGCCAGAAATATATCGATTCACGGGACGGACTGGAATTATTTTTTTGCGCTGCTGATGTTCCGGGTAACAACTATTTTGGCGTGATCGAACCATTTGCCGATCAGCCGGTTTTTGCTGTCGACACAGCACGTTTTCGCGGTGAGGCAGTTGCTGCATTTGTTGGCACCGCCGAAGCACTGGCGGCAATTGATGAAGACATTAAGGCCTACGAATCGACTGATCAATCTGCATTGCCAATTAAATGGCCAATTAAATGGAAAGAACTGCCATACAGCCTGATACCGGAAGAGGCAACGGCTGCGGACAGCGAGATTGTGCACAACAATCGTCCAGGTAATATTCTGGTAAAGGGTTATGTAGAACGTGGTGATGCCACGGAAGCATTGCAACGCGCTGCTTTCTCTGTAACCACCACTACCTCAACCCCCTTTATTGAACATGCGTATATTGAACCGGAAGCAGGTTTCTGCATGCGTGATGGTCATAGACTTGAAATCTATGGCTGCACGCAGGCTGCACACATGGATCGCGAAAGCCTCGCTGCAATATTGAATTTACCACTGGACTCCATTCGTATAATGCCGTCTGCATGTGGCGGTGGCTTCGGGGCTAAACTAGACATCTCGTTTCAGCCTTATATCGCAATGGCTGCATGGATACTTAACAAACCAGTTGGTATCAACTACTCCCGCGGTGATTCTATGCGCTCGACCACCAAGCGCCATCCGTCTACCATAGAATTAACAGTTGGCTGCGATAGTGATGGAATGCTGTGCGGAGTCGATTTTAAAGGCACGTTTAATACAGGTGCCTACGCCAGCTGGGGGCCGACCGTCGCCAACCGCGTCCCTGTCCACGCATCCGGTCCGTACTACACGCCGGATTATTGTGCACGCAGCGTGGCTGTTCATACTCACACTGCACCATCAGGTGCATTCCGCGGATTTGGTGTACCACAATCAGCAGTAGCACAGGAAACCGCCTTTGATCAACTGGCTGATCTTGCTGGCATTGATCGACTAAAGTTTCGGATTCAAAACGCTCTTCGCAATGGTCAACCCACAGTCACCGGACAAGTTTTTAACGCAGGTGTTGGCATTGTTGAATGTCTGGAGGCATTAGAACCATCATGGAAAGCAGCAATAGACAAAGCCCGCCAGTTCAATGCCTCTGCTAAAGGAAACCACTTACGCAAGGGAGTCGGCATCGGCACTTGCTGGTACGGCTGCGGAAACACTTCACTCCCCAATCCATCTACTGTTCGAATGGGGATCACATCTGCCGGTCGTGTCGTCCTTCATCAAGGTGCAATGGACATCGGACAAGGTTCGAATACAGTTATCACACAAATTGCAGCAGATGCAGCTGGTGTACCAGTACACACTATTGAACTGGTCGACGGTGATACAGACTTAACGCCAGACTGCGGTAAGACCTCCGCTTCAAGGCAAACCTTTGTCACTGGTATGGCAGCAAAGCTTGCCGGTGAAACCTTAAGAGCAGCAATACTGCGGCTGGGCAATGTCTCTGCTGATGCTCTTATAGACATTGACGGTCCCGTTATTAATCTAATCGACGGATCAGCAAGTGTGGCACTCGAGCTAGCAAAAATTGAAGCCAATGAGTTTGGCTATGCAATTATGGCAGAAGAAAGCTACAACCCGCCGACAACACCGCTGAATGAGCGAGGTCAGGGTAACCCCTACGCTGTATACGGTTACGGTGCTCAGCTAATGGAACTTACTGTTGATACCAGGCTCGGCACCGTCAAGCTTGACCACATCACCGCAGCGCACGACGTTGGCAAAGCCATCAACCCGATGTTAGTTGAAGCGCAAATAGAAGGCGGAGTAGCACAAGGCATCGGCCTGGCGCTAATGGAGGAATACCTTCCGGGTCGAACTGAAAACCTGCACGACTATTTGATCCCGACCATCGGTGATATGCCGGAATTTAGCAATATCATTATTGAAGTCGCAGACGCAGAAGGACCATATGGTGCAAAAGGGCTTGGTGAGCATGTGCTCATACCAACCGCACCGGCAATACTGAATGCAATAAGAGATGCCACCGGCGCACTTGTCACAGATTTGCCAGCGACTCCACACAAAGTGTTGGCAGCGATAAATTCAGTACGATAAAAGCAGTCAGGAAGTAATTCTGCTGAGCTTGCAAGCAGCCCGCTCTGGTAGCCACTCTGCCGGCTTGTCGCGGCACGAAAAACAAGCGCCGCTATGGTCTTGGACAAAATAGCAATTGCCAATGTTATTCAGATGCGCGCTGGTACAATGACAAAATTAAATATCGGGCTATAACAGCCCTATTACCTCGCAGCCAAGCCTCAGGGGTCACCATGGCAAAGTTTCCGTCAAAAGCAAAAGTCGTCATTATCGGCCAGGGTGGGATAGTCGGCGCATCTGTCGCACACCACTTAATCGAACGCGGGTGGGATGACATTGTCGGTATCGATAAATCCGCCGTCCCAACAGACATCGGTTCCACCGCCCATGCGTCTGACTTTTGCTATGCCACAGCACACGATCAGATGACGTGTTACACCACAATGTACAGCATCGACTTTTTTGAAAAGCGTGGTCGCTATGAAAAAGTCGGCGGACTTGAAGTTGCGCGTGTAGGCGATGACGACCGTATGGCCGAACTCAAACGCAAGGTAGCATCGGGCAAAGCCTTTGGTACAAATGCACGCATGATCAGTGCGGCAGAAGCCAAAGAAAAAATGCCATTGCTTGAAGAAGACATGATCCAGGGCGCACTGTGGGATCCTGATGCTGGCCTGGTAACTCCCCGATCTCAAGTGGTCACCGGTGAACTGGTTGAGGAGGCCGAGAAGACCGGCAAGCTACAGGTCTTTGCTAACACACCTGCCACCGGCTTAAAGATCGAGAACAGCAAGATCACAGGCGTAGAAACACACCGCGGTTTCATAGAGGCAGAGCACGTTGTGGTTTGCGCAGGCTTATGGGGCAGACTCATCGCCAATATGGCAGGTGAAGACTTACCCGTCATGCCGGTTGATCATCCGTTACTTTGGTTTGGACCGTACGACAAATTCGCAGGCACTGGTAAAGACATTGGTTATCCGTTACTTCGCGATCAGGGTAACTCCGCCTACCTACGAGATACCGGTGACCCGAAAACTACCGAAGGCGGCATGATCGAATGGGGTTACTACGAAGAAAAAGAGCCGCGCATGTGCCACCCGCGTGATCTGCTGGAAAAAGAAGAAGCCAGGCTCTCACCTTCACAACGCGATCTCGAAATGGAACAGATCATGGAACCGCTTGAGCGCGCTATCGAGCTTACACCAATCCTTGGTGAACTTGGTTTCGATGAAAAGCGATCGTTTAACGGACTATTGCAGGTCACAGCAGACGGTGGCCCGTCTGTTGGTGAATCAGCCAACGTTCGAGGCTTGTGGTATGCGGTATCTGTATGGGTCAAAGACGGGCCCGGCACAGGTAAAGTCATTGCAGACTGGATGACGGATGGTAAAACTGAACTTGATCATAGCGGCATAGATGTAGCGCGTTACTATCCGTTCCAGCAGGAAGAGCAGTACATTCATGATCGCTGCTATGAAACTGCATTTAAGATATACAACCCTGCAGTTCATAATCGCGAGCCTTACACTAAAGGTCGCGGCATTCGACGCAGCCCGTTCTATGAACGTGAGGCAGCACTCGGTGGATACTTTATGGAGGCCGCTGGCTGGGAGCGTGCGCATGGTTATGCAAGCAACGAACATCTGATAGAAAAATTCGGTGATAAAGTTCCGGTAAGGGAAGCCGAATGGGATAACCGCCACTTCTTCAGAGTATCTAATGCTGAGCATTTGCAACTCAGTGAAGATGTCGGCATGGTGAATTTATCGCACTTTGCCATCATTGATGTTTCTGGCTCTGATGCAGAAGCACTGATGGAATATGTCTGTGTTGCCAAAGTCGGTGGAGATACCCCTGTCGGCAAAGGTATCTATACACATTTTCTTGATCATGCAGGCGGTGTCAGAGCAGACCTTACGATAATACGCATGGCTGATGATCACTTCAGAGTTATGGACGGAGGCGACTCCGGTGCACGCGATCTCGTTTGGTTAAAGCGCATTAGCGCAGACTTCAACTTCAGTAACGTCACTATAGAAGACAAAACTACCGAATACGCCTGCCTTGGTCTCTGGGGACCAAACGCCAGAACTACGCTTGAAAAGGTAGTCGCCGACCCGGAAGCACTTAGCCATGATAACTTTCCGTTTGTATCCGTTAAGACTCTGGACATCAATGGCGTTAACGTTGCTGCATTCAGAATATCCTACGTTGGAGAACAAGGTTGGGAGTTACACTTTAAGTATGCAGACGGCTTAGCTGTTTGGGATGCACTTGCAGCGCAGAACGTCACGCCGATTGGCGTTGAGACCTACGCCAACAGCAGACGACTAGAAAAAAGCCTGCGTCTGCAAAATGCAGATCTTCTTACTGAGTACAACCTGTATGAAGCAGATCTTGCAAGACCCAAGGTTAAAGCCGCGGACTTCCACGGCAAAAAGGCACATCTTGCTTTTCGTGAACGCGAACATCAACCAGCCTATCTTTGCACTTTAACCATGATAAACAACATCGACTCTGCTGGTATCGCGCGCTACCCGGTCGGTACCAGCCCGATCGTCGATCCGGAAACCGGCAACAGCCTGATTGACAGCCAGGGCAGACGATCATTCATTACCAGCATCGCCTATGGGCCGACGATTGGTAAGAACATCGCCCTCGCCTATCTGCCATATGAGTATTGTCAGGAAGGCCGGGAGTTACAAATGGAGTACTTTGGTGAGCCGTATGCTGTGAAAGTTGAAAGCGTAGGCTATAAACCATTGTACGATCCTGAAAATTTATTACCCAAAAGTTAATCGCTGCATGAACAACATCGCGTGAGTACATCAGCTCGGTTCATCGACACCTTGTTGCTTGATCTGCAGGGGCGTGTACGCAGCAAACGCCTGCCGATCTCCATGCGCCGCAAGCTACTGGATCGTCAGACCCGTCTGCCACTTTCGACACTTGCACAGGATATCTATGGTGAAGATGGTGAAGAGCTAACCGGCATAGGCCTTGTTAACGGTGATCCCGATGGCATCTGCATCCCGGTAGAGCGAACGATTGCAGTTCAACCATGGTACCCGGATGCAGAGCAGGTCATTATATCGTTACTTGATCCGGATGATAATCAGCAAGACAAGCTTAGCCCTTACGATCCTCGGGGGCAGCTAAGTCACCAGGTAGACAAACTCGCATCCCTTGGTTTGAGTGCTACTGTCGCACTTGAACTGGAGTTTTATCTGCTGGACGGCTCTACCCGAACCAGTGGCAGACCTGTGGTGCCGGATTGTCTTCGTCTAGCCGGCGAACCTAACGATTTGCAACTCTATGATCCGCGCATTCTTGATCGCATGGAACCGGTACTTACTCGAATACATGACTGGTCTGAAGCGCTTGGCATACCTGCTGAAACTACGATAGCCGAGTTTGGCCCAGGCCAGTTTGAAATAAACCTGAGACACAGAAGCGATGCGTTACAGGCTGCGGATGATGCAGTAATATTTCGCAGAATAGTAGACAGAGCAGCACAGGAGTCAGGGCTCATAGCGAGCTTTATGGCAAAACCGTGGACCCAACATGGTGGCTCTGGTCAACATGTTCATCTCAGTATCCTTAACAAGGACGGCAACAATGTATTTGATGTCGAAGATAATAAACCGGGTAAGCATGGGATCGCAGCAAATCTCGAACACGCTATCGCCGGACTACTGAACACCATGGCAGACGCACAGCTTATCTTTGCACCGCATGGAAACTCTTATCGCCGCATCGTGCCGGGTTCTTTTGCACCACACCGGGTCGACTGGGGTTTTGATCATCGTGCGGCAGCGATCCGTATACCGGAATCAACTGGCAAAAATGCACGGCTTGAACACCGGGTAGCAGGCAGCGATGCAAACCCTTATCTGCTACTCAGCACGCTTATAGGTGGCGTGCTACACGGCATTAAAAACCAATCCTCATTATCTATAGATCCATTGCTACCGGGACAAGAATCACCAGGTGAACGTCTTACTCACGACTGGCTGACTGCAGCACTTCGCTTCGGTGAATCAAAACATATGAAAGAAATATTCGGTGACCAACTGACGAGCGCCTTCTCAGCGATAAAAGTGAATGAAGCTGAAGAGTTTCTTGCCACAGTCGGTTCCGTTGACTGGGATATCTGGTTGTCGCGGGTTTAGTTATGGGGGTTTTGCTAGCTCTGTGGGAGCTTCT
>CALIHW010000220.1 GCA_938020525.1 uncultured Granulosicoccaceae bacterium
CATCAGCGAATTTAGCAGTGTGTCTATTCGACGCCAGAAGAAAATCTGGCGTCACATCTCGGCCAATCCTCCTCGGCACGTGGCAAGCCACGTTTCTCGAACGATTGGCCGACCTGTTTAGCCACATTTCCTCTGAACGCCACATGTCGTTAGCAATTAGGCTCGTGAATAATGCAGGCTAGTGAGTCATTGAATAAATCAGATAATTAATGCCGAAGCGATAGGCGAGTGAGGTCATTGCTATCGGGTATACAGGATCGTCTGCATGTTCCCATGCGTCGCCAACATCCATATTAAAGTTAATAGCAACCATCAGACGATTTTCATCGTCATAGATGCCGCGCCATCTCGGTGGAGTGTGAGGCATCTGTACGGCTATATTCTCACCGGTGTTGTATAGGTGTCTGCGGCCTGGGATCTGGGTGCGCTGTTCAAGTTCGTACAGTACGTGTAGTAACTCATCACCTCGTGGGATGTCGACAATTCGATACTCCGGAAGCACCTCTCGCATCACTTCATAAAACGTATTCCACTGCTGCGGTCCATGAAAATCATCTACCACCATAAAGCCACCGCGTAGCAGATATTTACGCAGCTGCTGTCTCTCATCGGTTTGCAAATGCCATCTGCCGGGTTGCTGTACAAACAGAAAAGGGAAGTCGAACAAAGCATTATCATTTAAACGGATATGTCTGCTGTCTGGCGCGATGTCGATAGTTGTATAACGCTGCACTCCATCCGTAAAGTGTTGTTCTGCTTCCGGCCAGTCGATAGACCACCATGGACGACCGGGCCCCCATGTACTGTGCATGTTGTGATCGTATATAAGTCTTGCTATCTCAAGCTCATGTGCAGGAAGGTATGTGGTGTCTGAATTGTTACGAGCTGTAGTGCCGTTGGAGTATAAAGTGACGCAGAATAAAACCGCTATTAACTTCCAGAAGGATAATCGGGAGAGGGTTTCCAGTAAATTTTCAGATCTGGGTATTCTCAAAGAAACTCGCTGTTTGCAGGCGTTTAGTGCAAAAACAATAGTATGGATGATAAAAGCCATATCAGAGTGAAATCTATGGAATCCGTGTTCAGGAAAGCGTAAATTCCGGCGTGCGTTTTTCTACTTTGTGCTTTTTCAAAACCACATAGTCAGGCAATCCGTTTTTATAAGGTGGATAGTCTTCACCTTCTATCAATGGTTGCAGATAGGTTTTGCATTCAGGGGTAATGAAAAATCCGTCTGCTGAGATATATTTCTGCGGCATCATTTCCTCTACATTGGCAACCTCTGCGAGCGGTGCCTGGCCAATCTCCCAGCGGTACGGATTATCACTGGTTCTTACAATGGTGGGCATGACGGCGTTTTGCCCCTGCACAGCAAACTCAACCGCAGCCTTACCTAATGCATAGGCGTGTTCTACATCAGCAGCAGCACCGATGTGTCTTGCGGCACGTTGTAGATAGTCACAAACTGCCCAATGGCATTTGTGTCCATCCGCTTGTTTGATTAGATCTGCGACTACTGGAGCAACGCCACCAAGCTGGGCATGGCCGAATGCATCTCTGACACCGGAATCTGAGAGGAACTTTCCGTCGGGTGTCTTAACCCCTTCTGAAACCACAATGCAACAATGTCCTTTTCGTTTTATAGTGGCGTTTACTTTGTCTAGAAAGGCCTGCTGCTTAAATTCGACTTCAGGGAAGAGAATGATGTCTGGCCCGAGGTCATGATCATCAGAGGCGGCAAGTCCGGCAGCGGCAGCAATCCAACCTGCATGCCGCCCCATGACTTCCATAACAAATACTTTGGTAGAAGTTGCAGACATGGAGGCAACATCCAGTGAAGCTTCCAGTATTGAGACTGCAACGTATTTAGCAACCGATGCAAAGCCTGGTGAGCAATCGGTGAAGGGCAGGTCATTGTCGATGGTTTTTGGTACACCGATACAGGTGATCGGGTAATTCATGGATTCAGATAATTGCGATACTTTGTGCGCTGTGTCTTGAGAGTCACCGCCGCCGTTGTAGAAGAAGTATCTGATATTGTGCGCTTTGAACACCTCGATCAAGCGTTCATATTCACGTTTATGTTCTTCTAGCGATTTTAGTTTATATCTACATGAACCGAATGCACCGGATGGCGTGTGCTTTAGTGCTTCAATATCGCTATCAGTTTCGAGGCTGCTGTCAATCAGATTTTCGGTGAGTGCGCCCAGAATGCCGTTTTCTCCGACAAATACTTTATTTATGTGATCTGGAAATTTTCGAGCAGTTTGAATAACCCCGGCGGCCGAGGAATTAATAACCGGGGTGACTCCACCGGATTGTCCGTAGAAAGCGTTGTAGGCGGGCATAGTTTGCTCACATAGTTGTTTAGAAGGACTATACCGCAACAGTGGTTTTTTTTGTTGGGTCGGACAACAAACGCTGTGGGCATTTTGCAGGAAGGTCGGCCACGTTTCATAGACCACGTTTCCTCAGGCCACGTTTCCTTAGGCGATTGGCCGACCTGTTTAGCCAGATTTCCTCTGGGCGCCACATGTCGTTAGTAATTAGGCTCATGAATAATCCAGGCTAGAAAGTGGCGAAAACAATCAAGCCTCGCAGCTGCATCCTCGTTAGAATCGCTTGAAATTCGTTAAGGAGCAAATCTGTGAGCAATGTGATCGATGGCAAAGCGTTTGCGGCCAACCTTCGTGCAGACGTGGGTGACAAGGTTGCCAAACTTAAAAGCCAGCACGGAATTGTACCCGGGCTTGCAGTGGTATTGGTTGGCGAGGATCCGGCGAGCCAGGTGTATGTGCGAAACAAAGGCAAGCAGACGGTCGAGGCCGGCATGCAGAGTTTCGAGCACAAGTTACCGGATACTGCCTCGCAGGCAGAGTTGATGAAAATAATCGATCAGCTTAATGCAGATGATTCTGTGCATGGAATATTGGTGCAGTTGCCACTACCAAAGCAGATAGAAGAGGAGGCAGTAATCAATCACATCAGCCCTGAGAAAGATGTTGATGGTTTTCATTTAAACAATGTTGGCCGCCTTGCAATCGGTGAACCGGGAATTGTTCCGTGTACCCCGCTAGGTTGCATCATGATGCTCAAAGATGCGTTAGGTGATTTATCCGGGTTGCATGCAGTGGTTGTTGGCCGTTCCAATATTGTTGGTAAGCCGATGGCAGCACTGCTGTTGCAAGAGAACTGTACGGTCGAAATAACACACTCTCGTACCAGAAACCTGCAGGAGGAATGCCTGCGTGCAGACATTCTGGTTGCAGCAGTTGGCCGTCCTGAAATGATTACTGGTGACTGGGTAAAGCCTGGCGCTACAGTAATTGATGTTGGTATCAACCGTATTGACGGTGAAGGTGGTAAGACTCGTTTGGTCGGCGATGTTGAGTTTTCATCTGCAGAGAAGGTTGCCGGAAAAATTACACCGGTACCGGGTGGTGTTGGGCCGATGACCATCGCATGTCTGCTGCACAACACTTTGCAACAGGCTTGTAAGATCAACGGTGTAGACGTACCTGCTTAAGGTCGATGGTCAGTTATAGCGCTTTGGTGTGTCGTCCGGTTTTTTTCTAAAGCGTTTGTAGTTCCACATGTACTGTGTGGGTGCGATCTCAATGCATTGTTCAACGCACTTGTTAAGTGCCGTGGCGGAGCGGGTTGGATCTTCATGGTAAAGATCATCGTCCGGTTTAAGATAATGCATTCGGTAGCCTTGCCCCTTAGGCAGTCGCTCTACCGCAGTGAAGATAACCGGCGCTGAAGTTTTGCGTGCCAGGTTAGTCATAAAGGTCATTGTGTAGGCGGTTACGCCAAAAAATGGTGCGAATACACCGTGATCCTGTGCTGGCTCCTGGTCTGGCAGGATTGCAATTGCATCGCCGTTTTTAAGTGCTCGAACCAACTGTGCCAGACCCCGATTTGAAATCGGATAACACTTACCACCAAAGCGTTCCCTCGACGCGATCACCGGTGCGTCGAGTTTGGTATTCCGGTTCGGGCGATACAAAAAGTGAATCGGCGCTTCAATTGACAGTATCAAGCCGGCGAGTTCCCAGGCCCCGAAGTGCGGAGATGCAACGATTACCCCTTTACCTTGCGCTTTAGCATTATCCAGGTGATGGCGACCAATCTCTTCTTTAAGCAGGTTGCTGACCTGATTTTTCTTCCAAAACCAGAATGCTCCAAGCTCAGATATATTTTTACCGGTTTCACAGAGATTCTGCTTACCGAGTTCACTACGCTCTGAACTGTTTTTTTCCGGAAAGCACAACTCCAGATTTCGTTTTACGGTTTTGCGGTTTCGATCGGATAGTTGGAATGTCAGCCACCCGATAAGCGAGCCTGTCGCATGATTCAGTCGCAGCGGCAGGCATGCGATGATTCGCAGCAGTATCCGTGCGAGTGAGGTCCTGTCGGTCAACTCGCTCTGCCGGAAGCGTCAGGATCGCAGCCCAAATCGCAGCCAGGGATTGCAGCCAGGGGTGCGAATAGGCCCAGGGGCGCGAAGAAGGCTACTGGCCTGGGATGTAGAAAGGAGCAGGAAATGATGTGAACCGGTGGAGTAAAGGCCAAGTTATACTAACGATTATACAGGCACCGTGTGGGTTGGTCTGCAATCCGATCTTGTCAGTTCAGAATGAAAACAGCCCCCAAACATCTAGTGTGCGGGGGTTCTTCCCTGTAAGCCTAAGGTGGTCAACAGGTAGACAGCTGGCAAGTGCTGGTCCCCCGTGGCTATCCATCGCCTTCGTAGATGTTGCTGTTTTCCCTAAACATTAACAAGCAGCCGTTTGGATATCGGATGGTGATTTTTTCTGAAAAAATTGTAGGAAAATTCCTACAACATCGTGGAACGACAAAGGTGGAACAACATTGATTGCGTTGCTACAACGAGTGAGTTCATCCCGGGTAATCGTCAGCGACGAAGTAATTGGAAATATCGATGCCGGCGTCATGGCGCTGATTGCCGTGGAGTCTGGAGACACAGAAGCGATCGCGGCGAAAATTCTGCAGAAAATCTCCCGCTACCGGATGTTCTCGGATGAAAACGGCAAAATGAATCTCAGCCTGCTGGACACAGGGGGTGCGATGTTGCTTGTGCCGCAGTTCACTCTTGCTGCCGATACCGGTAGAGGATTGCGACCGAGTTTCAGTAAAGGTGCATCTCCTGCCGAAGGCAGGCTTCTATTTGATACACTGGTAGGTCTTGCTGGTGAGCTGGGCTGCCGAGTACAAACCGGTCAGTTCGGAGCCGACATGCAGGTTGAGCTGGTTAATGATGGCCCGGTGACGTTCTGGTTGCAGGAATCGCAGACCTGAGCACGGGCCAGCGGCAAACGAGCCAGCGGCAAACGAGCTAGCAAATAGGCCCGGCAAATGGGCAAGAGCACGCTCGCTTTATATTCGAAAACAAAATAGAAACATGACCTCACGTACCGTAAGCATTACCCGTAATACCAACGAAACCAGGATAAAAGTTGATCTTGCGCTTGACGGTAGTGGCAAAGGTATTTTCAATACCGGTGTACCGTTTTTTGAGCATATGCTGGATCAACTGGCCAGACATGGGATGCTTGACCTGACCGTTGAGTGTGACGGCGATACCCATATCGATGATCACCACTCTGTTGAAGATACAGGTATTGTCATCGGCCAGGCTTTTGCCGAGGTGCTTGGTGACAAGGCTGGCATTAATCGTTACGGCCATGCTTATGTTCCATTAGATGAAGCTTTGTCACGTGTCGTGATTGATTTTTCAGGTCGTCCGGGATTGTACTTTGACTGTAATTTCAACCGCGATAAAGTAGGGTCATTTGATGTTGAACTTTGCTATGAATTTTTTCATGGTTTTGTAAATCATGCTGATGCAACACTGCACATAGACAACATTAAAGGCCACAATGAACACCACAAGATTGAAACCATTTTTAAAGCTTTTGGTCGTGCGATAAGAATGGCAGTTGAGTTGGATGCAAAGCTTAATGGAAAGCCCGCCTCAACCAAGGGTGTGCTGTAGGCGTAGTGAAAGTCTTTATTAATCTTATTCCTGACAATTCTATGGCTTGTAATTGTATGCCTGGCAATTGTATGTCTGCTGGATATAGGCCAGTACCCGCTTGGTTCTATGGGATAGCAGAATGACAACAATCGCTATTGTCGACTATGGTATGGGCAACCTGCGTTCTGTGGCCAAAGCCATGGAGCATGTAGCGCCAAAAGCCCGCATAGTTGTAACGTCTTCTGCAAAAGTAATAGCTGCCGCTGATCGTGTAGTTTTCCCGGGTCAGGGTGCTGCACGTGATTGTATGGCAAATTTGCGTTCGCATGACCTTATTGAACCCATTGCTAGTGCGTATAAAATCAAACCGTTCCTTGGAATCTGCATGGGTTTGCAAGTGCTGTTTGAGTTAAGCGATGAAAATGGTGGCGTGCCGTGTCTGGCTTTTATTGATGGCAAGGTCTCCCGCTTTGAGCCCGTGTCTGGCGTTAATGCTTCTGTGGCGGGAAACAAAATTCCGCACATGGGTTGGAATAATGTTTCTCAGTCAATCGATCATAAGCTTTGGAGCAAGATAGAAGATCGGTCGCGATTTTATTTTGTGCACAGTTACTATGTAGAACCACAGAACCGGGAAGTCATCTCAGGCAGAACTTCTTACCTGTTAGACTTCTGCAGCTCGATTGCTAAAGAAAATGTATTTGCCACACAGTTTCACCCTGAAAAAAGCGCTGCCTGTGGCTTGCAAATGTTAAAAAATTTTAGTGAATGGCAGCCGGTTTAGAGAACACCTATGCAAATTATTCCCGCGATAGATCTAAAAGACGGCCAATGTGTACGATTGAAACAGGGCCGAATGGATGATGATACGGTCTTCTCTGATGATGTCGTCGCAACTGCAGGCCGATGGGTAGATGCTGGCACAAACAGGCTGCATATTGTAGATCTGGATGGTGCGTTTGCCGGTGAGCCGCGCAACGGTGAGATCATTCGTAAAGTTTGTCAAACGTATCCGCATTTGCAGATTCAGGTCGGTGGAGGTATTCGTGATTAAAATGTCGCCGCGCATTATATTGATGCAGGTGTGCGGTGGGTGATCATCGGTACTCAGGCCGTGCGAGAGCCGGCAATAGTAGAGCGGCTTTGCAAGAGTCACCCGGATAAGGTAATCGTCGGGCTGGATGCGCGTGATGGCAAAGTAGCTCTAAGTGGTTGGGCTGAAGACTCGGGGCAGGATGCCATAGAGCTCGCAAAGTCTTTTGAAGGTGTCGGAGTCAGCGGAATTGTTTATACCGACATTGAACGAGACGGCATGATGCAGGGTTTCAATGCAGAGGCGACTGCAGCGCTGGCGGCACGGATTAGTATTCCCGTGTTTGCTTCCGGTGGCGTGAACTCTTACGAAGATATCGACCGGCTGTGTCAGATAGCCGAGGTTGGTGTTGCCGGTGCGATTGTCGGTCGTGCGATGTATGACGGTACCATTGAGCTTGAAGCGGCTGTTCAACGAGTTGGATCAACTCTCGCGGGACTTGCCAACTGACATGGGATTAGCTAAGCGAATAATTCCCTGTCTGGATGTCGATGGGGGTCGTGTAGTTAAAGGCATTAACTTTGTCGATATTGTTGATGCAGGTGATCCGGTAGAGGCAGCGCGGCGGTATGGTGATGCCGGTGCTGATGAACTTACGTTTCTTGATATCACAGCCAGTGTTGATAATAGAGACACCATCTATCACATCGTCGAACAAGTCGCGTCGGAAGTTTTTATTCCGTTAACTGTGGGTGGCGGTGTACGTGCGGTTGCTGATATTCGTAAATTACTCAATGCCGGTGCAGACAAAGTTAGTATTAATACAGCTGCAGTGCATAACCCGCATCTGGTAAAAGAAGCTGCTGATCATGTAGGCAGCCAGTGCATTGTTGTTGCCATTGATGCTAAGGGCGTCCATAAGGAAGGTGAAACGCCACGCTGGGAAATTTTTACTCATGGTGGGCGCAAAGAGACAGGTCTTGATGCGATTGACTGGGCGGTCAGGATGACAGAGCTCGGTGCAGGTGAGCTATTGGTAACCAGCATGGATCGCGATGGCACCAAGTCTGGTTTTAACTTGCCGCTTACTCGCGCCATCGCTGATGCTGTTTCAGTACCGGTGATTGCCTCGGGCGGTGTCGGTACACTGGAACATCTGGTTGAAGGAGTGCAGCAGGGTGGTGCTGATGCGGTTTTGGCTGCGAGCATCTTTCACTTTGGTGAATTCTCGGTCGAGCAGGCCAAGATGGCTATGCAGGATGCAGGTATCGAGGTTCGTTTGTGACCAGCTGGCTCAATGAGTTGAAATGGGATGAGCAAGGGCTGATTCCGGCGATAGCGCAGGATGATCAATCCGGAGCGGTTCTGATGGTGGCCTGGATGAATCGGGATGCGTTGGCCAAAACTGTCGAGACTGGCGAGGCGGTTTACTGGTCCAGATCGCGTAAAAAGCTCTGGCACAAGGGTGAGTCTTCCGGTCACACCCAGCAGATCTCTGATATCCGTACTGATTGTGATGCTGACGTTATTTTGCTCAAAGTCCGGCAAGCCGGTGGGATTGCATGTCACACTGGCCGATACAGTTGTTTTTATCGCCAGCTCCAAGGCAAGCAACCAGGGCAGGCTACTAACCAAAAACCCGACCAGACATCCAACCAGACATCCAACCTGAAATCTGGCCAGAAATGGTGCGATACCGACCCTGTAATCAAAGATCCGGGCGAAATTTACCCCGGTGGCAAGTAAACTCTCCCTATGAGCGATAAAATACTAGAGAATCTGGCGCAGGAGCTTGAAAGAAGAAAGTCGTCAGATGCGGCAGATTCTTATGTGGCGAGCTTGTATCAGGCAGGAACAGACGCCATCCTAAAAAAGGTGGGCGAAGAGGCCACAGAAACTATAATTGCCGTAAAATCGGGCAACCGTGATGATATCGTGCACGAAACCGCTGACCTGTGGTTCCACACTTTGGTGATGCTGGCAGAGCAAGATCTGGGTCCTGAGGATGTGTTGCAGGAACTTCAGCGCCGATTCGGACGATCCGGGCACGACGAAAAAGCGTCCCGATGAACAAATCATGACCGATAGATACCAAGACAGATACACTCTAAAGATTGATAGACAATGTCTGGTGAATGGATCACCTGCACTGCAAGCGACAAACTGAACATAATTCTAGAAAGAGGTTAACCCGTTATGATGCCAAGTATCCCCCAACTACTAATTGTACTCGCCATTGTGGTGCTAATTTTCGGCGCCAAGAGGTTGCGTAATCTCGGTGGTGATCTCGGAGGCGCAGTTAAAGGTTTTAAAGAGGCAGTAAAAGAAGATGAAACTGAAGTCGACGATGCCGAGGCTGGTAAGCTAGAGAATGTCTCAGAGCGTGTTGCCGACGAAGTTAAAGATAAGAAAGAAGTTTGATCTGAACCGCATTCTCTGGAGTAGCACACCATGTTTGACATGGGTTTTCAGGAAATCATACTCATTGGAATCATCGCGCTGATCATTATCGGGCCGGAGCGATTGCCCGCTGTTGCGCGTAACATTGGTAAGTATGTAGGCAAGATGCAGCGTTTTGTTGCGGGTGTTAAAAGTGACATCGCTTCCGAACTTCAAACAGATGAGCTGCGCAGTATGTTAACCAGCCAGGAAGATCAGATCCGCGAATTGAAATCGATGGTTAAGGAAACCCAGTCTGATCTTGAGAAGACCGCAAAGCAGGCTAAGGAATCAGTAAGTGAGGGAATGGATAGTGCTGTGGCGCAGGTAAAAGATGCGGCAGACGCTGCAAAAGCAACCGCAAATGAAAATAGTGCAAAGATGCAAGATATAGCGCGTACCGCCGGTTACAATACTTATGGCGATATGGAAGATACAACGGGTAGTGACAACAATACCGATAGCAAAGCTACCAGCCCTGAAACAAATACCGGCCCTGCAAGTAGTGCTGGCTCTGAAGGTAATAAAGAAATCGGTTCTGATGTGAAAGATCAGGATTCCAGCAAATCTGCATGAAGCTGCGTTCCTCAAAACAGCGAAGCCCTCGGGTATGAGCAACAAAATACTGGGTGATGGTGTGGGTGATGGCGAAGGTGCCGAGATGGGGCTGTTGTCGCATCTTATAGAGCTCCGCGATCGATTGCTGCGCATGCTGCTTGCGGTCGGCGTTTTCTTTTTAATTCTGTTTCCGTTTTCCAAAACCATCTGGACTTATCTGTCTGAACCGCTAACGCGGCATGCAGGTACGATGCAGGCGATTGATATTGCATCTCCCTTTTTAATTCCCTTTAAAGTTTGTCTATTGCTGTCCGTAGTACTCGCAGCACCGATATTGCTCTATCAGATCTGGGCGTTTGTAGCGCCAGGTCTCTATAAGCATGAGAAGCGGCTTGTCACACCTTTGCTTGTGTCGAGTACTTTGCTGTTTTATCTGGGAATGGCATTTGCGTACTTTGTTGTATTTCCTCTGGTGTTCGGATTTTTTAACCGGGTAGCTCCAGAAGGGGTGGAGGTCGTACCGGATATCGGCCGCTATCTCGATTTTATCATTACTATATTTATTGCTTTTGGTGTCGCGTTTGAAGTGCCTGTTGCCACTGTGCTGTTGGTTGCAATTGGTGTTACCACACCGGATGATCTTGCGAAAAAACGCCCTTACTTTATTGTTTGTGCGTTTATCGTTGGCATGTTCCTGACACCACCGGATGTGATTTCGCAGACGCTGCTCGCCATTCCGATGTGGTTGTTATTTGAGGTGGGGATATTTTTCTCACGCAGCTTTTTAAAGCGCAAGGAAGAGTTCTCTGAAGCCGCAGACGCTAAGTATGCCGAAGACCCAGACATGACAGCTGAAGATGAGGCTGCAGCGGACGAGCTGAATAATTCTGACGCACCTAAGTAGCTTGCATGCTATTGCTGATGTTCGCTCTGCAAGTCTCTCCGGTTTGCAGGTTTTTGGTCGTTATACAATCACTGCTAACACATAAAGAACCAGGGCGATTACGTTCATGACTACCAGTGTGAAGCCTCCCAGACGTGCCACCATGCTCATCATTATGGATGGCATAGGCATGAACCCGAGTAAGCTCGACAATGCGGTTGCACTTGCAAAAACACCTAACCTTGATGAGCTCTATTCTTCCAATCCGGTGACGGTGCTTGAGGCATCTGGTGCAGCTGTGGGGTTGCCTGCAGGTCAGATGGGTAACTCCGAAGTAGGTCATCTGACAATTGGCTGTGGCAGTGTGCTGCGGCAGGATCTTGTCGTGATTAATGAATCTATCGAGCGTGATGAGTTTGCAGATAATGAAGCCATTGCCGGTGCCTGCAAGGCTGCTGTACATACAGGAAGGCCGATTCATCTGATTGGCCTGGTATCAGATGGCGGAGTACATAGTCATCTTGATCATTTGGTAGCACTGATTGCGGCCTGTAAAAAACACAAAGTTATACCGATGCTGCATATGATTACTGATGGCCGTGATACAGCACCAAAATGCTCAACGGTATATCTGGAGCAAATCGAGCGTGCACTTGGCAGCGCGAACGGGCAGATTGCTACTGTCAGTGGAAGATACTATGCAATGGACAGGGATAATCGCTGGGAGCGTGTGCAATTGGCATTTGATGCAATGGTACATGGTAAAGGCGAAACCGGTCCGTCAGCGGAAGCGATTATTAACGCTACCTGGGACAACGATAAAACAGATGAGTTTATTCTGCCGTCGATAGTCGCAGGTGCTGAACTGATCAATGCAGGTGATCAGGCATTTTTCTTTAACTTTAGAAATGATCGTCCGCGTGAATTATCAAGTGCATTAATAGAAGCAGAATTTAAAGGATTCGAGCGAGGCGAGTATCAGCCAATTGCTTTAACAACGATGACAAAGTATCACCCGGACTTTGATTGTCCGGTGGCATTTGTAAAAGACAAACCGCTAAGTACTCTTGGTTCGGTAGTAGATGCAGCTGGAGTCGGTCAGTACCACTCTGCGGAAACTGAAAAGTATCCACACGTAACTTTCTTTTTTAATGGTGGTCGAGAAGAACCGTTTCCCGGTGAGCAGCGAGGGTTGATTGCATCGCCCAAAGTCGATACTTATGACCTACAGCCGGAAATGAGTGCTTATGAAGTCAGAGACAGAGTGCTTGAAGCGATAAAGTCTGACCAATACGGGTTTATTGTTGTAAACCTTGCCAATGGTGACATGGTTGGTCATACCGGCGTGCGCGAAGCGGTTATAAAAGCTGTTGAAGTGGTGGATGAAATAGTTGGTGAGCTGGTTGCAGCTGCCACTAAACATGAATTTTCAGTGATCTTAACGGCTGATCACGGTAACGCAGACATGCTGATTGATCCGGTAACTGGCTCACCTCATACCCAACACACTATTTTTCCGGTCGCATGTATGGTGAAGGATAAGGTCGCATGGCATCTGGCAAATGGCATGGGGCTATCATCGATTGCGCCAACTATTATCCAATTGATGGGGTTGGAGCAGCCGGAGACTATGGGCGGAAAGTCGATGCTGTTAGGCGAAAAGAATTATTGATTATTGTGTTGGTCTTCGGTTAAGTTCTTCCCTGATATTCGTGTTGTTATATTAGATGGTCCTCGTAGGTGGGATAAGCTTGCGCATCCAACGAATGTTCAGCTCGTCAGATACGTATTACCCAGTTGATCTATTGATTTTTTACGCTGCGCATTATGTGTGTGCTCCGGCCTCGGTCAGCGCGTGATGTAAGCCTAGGTGAGACCAGCTAAGCGTTCGTTGCAGAAATTGGTGGATGCGCAAGCTTATCCCCCTAACGAAAATACATTCCAGTCTTTGTCTAAGCTGACGCGGTTTGTAAGGTAGGGTACTGAGCTTTTACAGGTGATAAAAATGGTCAGAATATTTCAGGTAGATGCTTTTACCAATCAGTTGTTTGGTGGCAATCCTGCGGCCGTAGTGCTGCTTGATGCATGGCTCGACGATAAAATTCTTCAAGCGGTCGCTGCGGAAAATAATCTTGCTGAAACGGCCTTTATTGTTCCACTTGATGCCGGATACGAATTGAGATGGTTTACACCGTCGAGTGAGGTAGCACTTTGTGGTCATGCGACGCTTGCCAGTGCTCACGTTCTGGTTAAACATCTGTGTGTTAAGTCTGAGCAAATAAACTTTATAACCAGGCAGTCCGGAACATTGACGATTGTTAAGGCACCGGATAGTAAATTGTCGATGTCTTTTCCCCAAATTGCAGTACAGGAAAGTACAGATAAGGAGCTGGTAGCTCGCGCTATTGGCGCTACTCCGCGTACCTTACTGGCAGGTTACTATGCCGAAGATGAGTTTGACTATGTCGCGGTATTAGATTCATCCGCTGAAGTGGCGTCAATCGAGTCAGATAAAACCGCCTTTGAGAGTTTGAAGTCACGTGGGGTGATAGTAACTTCATTAAGTGAGTCTTCAGAGCGGGATTTTGTGTCTCGTTATTTTGCGCCTAACTATGGTATTGATGAAGACCCAGTCACCGGTTCTGCGCACTGTCTGCTTGCGCCATATTGGGGTGGTTTACTTAACAAGGACGAGATGATTGCGCACCAGATTTCAGCACGTGGTGGTGTGCTTGAATGTCGGTTGCTTGGCGATCGCACGATTCTGACCGGTAGCTGTGTGGACTACCTGCAAGGTGAGATAGTAGTCAGCTAGCAGGTCAGTCAGTGGGTCATCCGGGCTAGAGACACAGCTACGGAGTCAACTGGCTTGTCTTCGGCTTTTGTCGTGCTTAATAGGTAACAACCGACTGCCGTTGTTGAAGTACTTACTGGCGGGCCGACGCAGGTTTCTTACGACCAGTCCGACGCAGAGAATTGTCGGGAAGACAAATATGCTTTTACCGCCGTTTACCCAGTACACAATAGTGACAAGCAAGGCAAAACCCGTATACCAAAATAGAAAGCGCAGATCACTCTTTTTGAGCATTTGCCAGAAACCTGGCTTTGCTTTTTTATCTGCTCTTCGTTGTTTTAATGTGGTTTTCATAGCGGTGCCGGTATCAGAAGTCATCCCTATACGTCTAGCAGTGAAAGGAGCAAAGTCAATTCAGATTAGAATTCTTTGTCGGCTTCCAGGTAGAATCCGGGGGGCTGAACATAGCTTAGTATTTTGCCGACTTTGGAATTTTTACCGGCCAGTACCGGCAGACTGATACCAAGGCCTATGTATGTATGCCGCGTCGGTCGGTCTTCTTCATCAAAGGTGCGAAATCCGCGTGTGTAGTAGCCCGCTTGTAGCTCCAGCCATTTCATCCGTGTATTTCTAAGCGACTGAAAACCGTCAGCTCGCAATGCGATTAAATGTTTCATGCCAGAGTAGTCAGAGACTGCGTCGTTTTTTAGGTTGTAACCGTTTGAAGGCCAGTACTCCATACGCAGATCTATTCTGTCATTCCATACAGGATTCGAACCCAGCCACCAGGATGCGGCTACCCCCAGTGCATCAGCAACTAGGTCTTCACTGGAGAAACCAAATTTGTCTGAAGTGGCATCGCCGAGTTCTACCAGTGTCATTGCGGCAAGTGCTGACAAAGCTGCTTTGCGTTCAGGCTTTTTTACGCCATGACGTCTAAAATCCCACAGAAATAACTCAGAAAGCACATAGGACATATACAGATGGCCGGTTTTGTCTGCGCCACCGGAGGAGGTGTTTTTCCCGAACCACTCTTCTGTTTTGGCTACTGGAGAATGTTTGAACCAGCCCCATTGCGAGATGCCCCATGCAGAAATCGCCATTGAGGCGATAGACAAATCAAGTGCCACGACACCTTGATATTCGGGCTGGTACTCGACAGGATTTTCCTGCAGCCAGCTTTGTCCTGCTGCCGCAGTCTCACCACTGGCATTGACATCAGCAGTGGCCGGCTGAGCTACAAAAATACTCAGTAATATCGCCGCCCCCGCGTATTGTCGCAGTGTTTCGACAGGAGTTGATTGGAGAAATCGCATGTCCTGCTCCGGCAAGATATGCGCCGGAAATCGCTGTTGTTCTGGATCGCAAAACAATAGCCGTCAGTATGGACCGCTAGGCTAGGAGCTTGTCCGAGAATGACGGTCGTAGCGAGAAAGTGAGATTTTGAGTCAGATATTTCGATCGATTGAGGCGAATAGTCATTCATATTTAACGATATCGATCGCAATAGCTGGCCAAAAGATCGCTTTCGCAGT
>CALIHW010000221.1 GCA_938020525.1 uncultured Granulosicoccaceae bacterium
GTTTGAATTTATTACCAAAAGTATCCCTCTCCCAATGCAAACAACGCATTGGACTCTCCCATAGGGAGAGTGACTTGGCTTTGAGTACGTGGCTTAAAATATAGTCGAACAGGATTTCAAAAATGCTTTGACGACACCCTCTGGGGGAGAATCGAAAGCGTAGTTTGCTTTCGAAGAGGGGATACCGGTGGAATACTATTAGACACCTTACCGCCAGAAGCCGGGCAGAATACGGAAAACCAAGCTATATAAGTATATGTTTGGCAGTCGGACCTGTATAATCCGGCCCGATAGCGACACTCCCCACATTGGCAGGTGAGAATTCCGGTTAAGCAAAGCGCGAGTCGCTAACTTTCTGCCCGGTACAGCCTGCCCCGTTAGTAACCACAAGTTAATTATGAATACTGAAAAATTGCGCAATATCGCGATTATTGCTCACGTTGACCATGGCAAAACCACTCTGGTCGACAAGCTCCTGAATCAATCCGGCACACTGGATCGCAAAAACGCAGATGCTGAGCGCATCATGGATTCCAATGATCAGGAAAAAGAGCGCGGCATTACGATTCTTGCGAAAAATACAGCAATTGAATGGCAGGACTATCGCATCAATATCGTCGATACCCCGGGACACGCAGATTTCGGCGGCGAAGTCGAACGCGTTCTCTCAATGGTCGATAGCGTACTACTGCTGGTTGATGCCGTAGACGGGCCAATGCCACAAACCCGCTTCGTCACCTCGAAAGCTTTCGAGCGCGGCCTGAAGCCTATTGTGGTTATCAATAAGGTTGACCGACCGGGTGCACGGCCAGACTGGGTTATGGACCAGGTTTTCGACCTGTTCGACCGACTCGGCGCTACTGATGAGCAGTTGGATTTTCCAGTGATTTACGCCTCTGCAATCAACGGCATCGCGGGCATGGAAGTCGAAGAGATGGCTGAAGACATGACGCCACTGTTCCAAATGATCAAGGACAAAGTACCTGCACCGGACGTCAATATAGACGGTCCGTTTCAAATGCAGGTATCAGCACTTGATTACGATAGCTACGTAGGGGTAATCGGTGTTGGCCGAATCACTCGCGGCGCACTTAGCCCCAACCAGCAAGTGGTAGTTAAATCTGCAAGCGGTGAAGAACGCAAAGGACGCGTACTCAATGTTAAAGGCTACATGGGCCTTGAGCGTGTTGACACAGACAGAGCCACTGCCGGTGATATCGTCTGCATTAATGGTATCGATGGATTGTCTATCTCCGACACGCTATGTGACCCTGAAACCATAGAGGCATTGCCACCATTGTCCGTAGATGAACCTACAGTCAGCATGACGTTCCGCGTTAATGACTCGCCATTCGCAGGTAAAGAAGGCAAGTTCGTCACATCGCGTAATATCCGCGAGCGCCTCGAACAGGAACTGATCCACAATGTTGCACTGCGTGTAGAGCAAGGCGATTCTGCAGACAAGTTCAAGGTGTCTGGCCGTGGTGAGTTGCACCTGTCAGTCCTAATAGAAACGATGCGTCGTGAAGGCTACGAACTGGGTGTATCCAGACCTGAAGTAATTCAGAAAGAGATCGATGGTGTGGTACAGGAACCATTCGAACAGGTTGTTGTAGACATCGAAGACATTCACCAGGGCCCGGTAATGGAAGAGCTCGGACTTCGCAAGGCCGAGATGACCAATATGGAACCTGACGGAAAAGGTAGATTGAAGATGGAATTTATAATTCCATCGCGCGGACTGATAGGCTTCCGCGGCATGTTCTTAACCATGACCTCAGGCTCCGGTATTTTGACCAGCATCTTCGATCACTATGGCGAAGTTAAATCCGCCGGCGTGGTATCACGACAAAATGGCGTGCTTGTCTCAATGGTGACTGGTAAAACATCAGCATTCTCGCTGTTTAACCTACAGGATCGCGGGCGTTTATTTCTCGGCCATGCAATTGATATTTATGAAGGCCAGATTCTCGGCATACACTCGCGCTCTAATGATCTGGTTGTTAATGCCACCAAAGGCAAGCAGTTAACCAACGTACGCGCATCGGGTACCGATGAAGCGTTGACGCTGACTCCACCCATCGTTCATTCACTGGAACAGGCTTTGGAGTTTATTGAAGATGATGAGCTAGTGGAAGTGACACCAGAGAGCATCCGCATTCGTAAAAAAATGCTCAAAGAAACTGACAGAAAGCGAGCCTCGCGCAGCGCTGCCTGATATTTGGTCATGTTGGCCTGACAGAAAAAAGACCGAGCCATAGCTCGGTCTTTTTTGTTACCCCGCTTTTTTTGTTACTCTGGATTATTACCACCACGAGACAAGCCAGTGACTGAATTCTCCGCCAACCTGGGCTTTCTATTTACAGAATTATCCCTGACAGAGGGCATTCATGCATCTGCTAAACATGGCTTCGATGCAGTCGAATGTCACTTCCCCTACTCTGTTCCCGCGTCTGACACAAAAACCGCCCTTGAAAAAACCGGCCTGAAGATGCTTGGCCTTAACACGATTAAAGGCGATGAAGCACAAGGTGATAATGGCTTGCTGGCTATCCCTGAACGCGTAGAAGCCGCGCGCGCATCTATTGAACAATCTATTGCTTACGCAGTAGAGATTGGTACGCCCAATATTCACGTAATGGCAGGTAACGCATCCGGCACTGCTGCAGATAAGTGCTACCTGGATAATCTACGCTATGCCACCAGCCAGGCAGCACAACACGGTATCAACATACTTATCGAGCCACTAAATCCATACGATGCTCCCGACTATTATTTGAACAACACCGCGCAAGCTCAAACAATCATTGAGACAATTGCAGCAGACAACCTGAAACTAATGTTCGACTGCTATCACGTGCAAATTATTGAAGGTGATGTTTGCCGCCGAATGAAATCACTATTGCCGTTAATTGGTCACATTCAAATTGCGTCAGTGCCTGATCGCTCGGAGCCGGATTCAGGAGAGTTAAACTATCGCTACGTATTGGATGCAATACAGGAGATGGGCTACACGGCACCGGTGGGAGCCGAGTACAAACCTTCACGCAACACAGAGGCTGGACTCGGTTGGCTGAATACACTCAGATAACCAGCAACACTTTGCTAGTCGCTTCGAGAGAAAGTACCAAGACTGGAGTTAAGCGCGCCCTGCCGGCTCTGTGTAACGTAGCGTAAACAGAAAAACACTAGCAAACCCAACGGTCCCAGCACCATCGTTAATATCAAGGAAGGCACCACTACAACATTCGGTAGATGCTGGCGTTTGGCAGTTTGCAGCTCCCAGGCACCGATAAACAGGTCAAAGGCAAGATAGTGTACCCAACCAACGAGTGCTATTTGAGGTTGGGCGAAAAGACTGGTAAGCCCTGAGAGAGAAGAAAAATCACCACCTTTGAAGGGCAGAGCGCTTAGCATCATAGCTGAATAGCAAATGGCAAGAGCCGCGGGAATAATACGCGCTGCGACACAGGACACACTAACTTTAAAAAAAGCAGAAGCGAACAAACTTGCCCACCCGACCAATGCAATTGCATTTACGAGCATATAGATTGTGTTTAGCGACATCATAAATCCACGAGGGGAGTTTGATCGACCGAGGTGCTTGGGGTTACTCGGCCAAGGTTCATCTGCATAGCATTTCAGTAATCAGCGTTACACTGCCGAGTGTTTTAGTTGCGTCTACCCTAGTGGTGCATCAGTGAACACAACGTGAATCGCACTGTTTTAGAAGGCAAGCGCCAGCGCGTTTTCTAAAAACTCGATGCAGTCTGCAAATTATCAGGATTGCCCCTTCACCAATGATCTGGCGATTATTGCCGGAGTTAAACTGACCGGAGTTAAACTGAGAAGACACATAAGAACGGCCCACGACTTGAGTGTTTCCGCGCTCAGAATATGGTAACTGTTTTTATATACAGTATTCGCTACTATACTAACAGTCAGTGCAGCCACTTCTCATGGGCGGCAAAATGAATCAACAACAATCGGATTTTATCCTCCGGGCAATGCAACAGCTCACGCAGGTGGTAGACCAGTGTGCAGAGAACTCAGCAACTGCTTCTGCCATACTCGGCCGCCGAACTGTTGGCAGACACATTGTGGTCGTAAGAATAGTTGCTGAGCTGGATGAAGGTTTTTCTGCGCCGCTTAACTCGCATGCCAGCAGAGGCCAATCAGCTATGGGCCAGTCCGTTGCAAATCAGCCCGGTTCAAATCAGTCCAGTACAGGTCAGTCCAGTACAGGTCAGTCAGGCGCAAGTCACTTCGGCAGAAGCTCAACCATAGAACCAGATTACTCAAAACACACTAAGCACCACAACAAAAGTAATCGAGTTAATCGATGGCATAAACCGATATTTGATCTGTAGGTTCAGTATGCCTTGGCACCAATGCCACACCACTGCATCTGGAAAGTAAAAGAAGAAACCAGCCCGCCTACCTCTCGACCGGCTACCCAGGGCCGCCTACCCCGGGCCGCTTAACCCCGGGCCGCTTAACCCAGGGCCACTTAACCCTGGACCACCTACCCGCGATTAGGCACAACCTCATAGCCTGGTTCTTCAGGTTCATCATCTGCCATCTCTGCAGGAAACCCCGGAGCAAGGATACTCAAGCCGGTAGCATCTTCCAGTCTGCGAATAATGTTTGGTGACCACTCGCGTGAGCCATAACGCTTTTCACCGTCTTTAAAAATGTCTATCAGCAAAGGACTGATCTCTAAGGGCACATTGGCGCGATCTGCAACGGATTGAAACAAGCCGATGTCCTTACTGACCAGATCCATTGTAAAAGAAATATCACGCGATCCATTGAGAATCACCTGACTTTCAGTTTCATGCACAAATGAAGTTCCAGAGGAAATTTTTATCGCCTCATAAGTGGTATTCAAGTCCATACCAGCAGCTTTAGCAGTGACCAGAGCTTCACAACAAGACAATAGATTTGCAGTTGCCAGATAATTTGTTATGACTTTTAAAACTGACGCAGAACCCAAAGGGCCGGTATGAAGCAGTCTGCGGCCAAGTGATTTAAGTATTGGCATGATGCGTTCAAAAGTCTCACGCTCACAACCGGCAAAGATAGAAATATTGCCTGTGTCTGCACGATGACAACCGCCGGACACCGGGCAATCCACAGCTGAAGCACCAAGTTTCTCGACCATCGCACCGAGACGTTTCACTTCTGCCTCATCTGTTGTAGACATCTCCATCCAGATATTGCCGTCTGACAGACCTTGCAACAAACCGTCGTCTGCCTCCATTACCGATGCTGATGCCGGTGGCGATGGCAAACAGGTAATAACCACCTCACAAGCCTGTGCCATTTCTTTTGGACTGTCAGCCCAGGACGCACCTCTGTCCAAAAAAGGCTGAGCAATAGCTTTATCCAAATCCCGAACAGTCACATCATGACCGTTGCGAATCAGACTACCCGCAAGCTTACCGCCAACATTTCCCAAACCAATAAAACCGATTTTCATACCCAGAAGACTCGCAAAATTAGACTCGTAAAGTTGTCGCCCCCACCCTACCCCAATCAGACTGAATTACTTTGCTGAACCCGACCCGTACGAGCAGTCTCGATTATCCCTGCGAGCAACCCCAAACCGTGCCTCGCCATCTCTGGCGTCGCATGACTGAAGTTTAGTCTAAGCGACGACTGAGGCTTAGAACCTGCAGGATAAAATGCCTCACCAGGCATAAAAGCCACCCCCGCTGCAATGGATTGCTGCAACAATAATCGCGTATCCATTGCAAATTCAGGCTTAAGTTTCAACCAGTAAAACAATCCACCCGCAGGCTGCTGCCACTCTGCAATATGATTAAACGTGTACTGCAATGATTCTTGAAAACTATCACGACGCGTTTGGTAAAACCCGATCAGATCACGATCATCCTGAGTATCCAATAGCGTGGATATTAATTGCTGACTCAAGCGACAGCTATGGAGATCAGCCGCCTGCTTGAGGCGTACAAATTTTTGCACTAGTGGTTTTGAGCATGCAAGATAGCCCAGTCGTAACCCGGGTGCGTATGATTTAGAGAAAGACCCCTGATACACCCAGTCAACCTCCTTTATATAGCTACATACAGGCGTCCGATCGCACTCGTCATAGACCAGATCTCTATAGGGATCATCTTCGAATATCACACTACCGGTAGCATCACAAGCTGCGGCAAGCGACTGACGTTGTTCCGAGGAATAGCAATGACCGGTAGGGTTTTGAAAAGTCGGGATGGCGTATGTAAGACTTGTGCCGTCAGGTTTCGGATCATCGGCAATAAAGCCACAATACTGCGCACCAAAGAGATCAAACGCCTGAAGTGCTGCAAGATAAGTAGGCACTTCAATTGCAACTCTTACACCTGGCTCAACAAACAACTTGGCTACCAGGTCAATCCCCTGCTGAGAACCGGAAAGAATCAATACCTGATCTAATTCAACACGCAAACCTCGTTCGCATAATGACTGTGCAACTTGTTCACGCAATCTGTCGTCACCCTCGGAAGGGCCGTACTGCAAATGACAGGGTTGCAGTGATGTATAGTCAAAACGTGGAAAGCATTCAGCGGCTGGTAGCCCACCGGCAAAAGAAATCATACCTGGGCGGTCTATGATTTTTAAGATTTCCCGCACCGGGGACTCAACCAGATTTTCAATTCTGCTGGCAAACATAGCATTCCTCTTTTTTACTTTTAGGTCAATATTATTGACCTTTTATAGCAGATTTTAACTATAGTCAACCATATTGACCTAAATCAGTTGACACAGAACGACGGCGGACCTAACTTTGAGCAATGATAGATAGTGATCGCGAACAAGAACTCCGTGAAGTAATTGAATTATTTTTTTTCTCCTACCGCGCATTCACACGCGGACCGGATGAAATTCTTGCCAAGCGAGGGCTCGGCCGGGTACATCATCGAATCCTTTATTTTGTTGGTCGACAACCGAATCTCTCAGTCAATGATCTGCTTCAGGTTCTGCAAATTTCAAAACAAGCTCTCAACACACCATTGCGACAACTGCTTAGCATGGAGCTGGTGAGGAACGAGCAATCAAAAACAGACCGCAGGGTTCGCGAATTACGACTAACACCTGCAGGCATTAGACTGGAAGCCAGACTGACCGGCACACAATTGCTACAACTAGAAGATGTCTTAAAAGATCAGGGCAAAAAATCAGAAAAATCATGGAAGCAGATCATGCGGCAACTCGCTGATGACTGACTCTGATTGCTTCAGGATGATATGGGCCGAATGTGATATCAAAAACCCTGTTGCAGCTATAGGTTGCGGCTATACTGTGAGCACTGCGAAAAACCAGGCTATCTGATTGAAAGACTTTGATGAACTTCGCTCTGTCCTTGAACTTGAGCGAATAGAAGACAACCTCTATCGCGGGCAAAACTACAAGACTCCCTGGGGTCGCGTGTTCGGCGGCCAGGTGTTAGCGCAATCAATTCACGCGGCACAGCTTACTGTCCCGGATGATCGAATGCTGCACTCTATGCATGCTTACTTTCTGTTGGCGGGTGATATCGAGATGCCAATTGTCTATGACGTTGAGCACGTGAGAGATGGCGGTAGCTATACAACCCGAAGAATCAAAGCCATCCAGAAAGGTCGACCAATCTTTACCATGGAAGCCTCATTTCAGCTGCCTGAAGACGGCCTGAGCCACTCGATTAAAATGCCCGATGTACCCTCACCTGATGGATTACTTAATGATCAACAGATTGGTGAAAAACTCAAAGAAGAATCACCAGAGCTATACCAGCTCACCCGAATTGAAAGACCCATAGAATGCCGGCCTACGCTGGGCATTAAACAATATTGCTCACCAAACGGAGAATCGCGGCAGCATATCTGGATAAAAGCACGTGGCACATTAAACGATACTGATCGTACCCACCAGGTCGCATTGACTTACGTTTCCGACTACAACTTGTTGGCAACAGCGCTCTTACCACATTGGACATTAGCAACTCGCGAAAAAGTATTTATGGCAAGCCTCGATCACGCCATGTGGTTTCATCGTCCGTTTAGAATGGATGACTGGCTGCTTTATAGCATCGAAAGCCCAAGCGCCAGCAGCGGCAGAGGTTATTCACGCGGTGATCTTTTTACAAGAGATGGTGAACTCGTTGCATCAGTTGCACAAGAAGGACTCATACGCACACAGCGTGCTTAATGTGCGTGATAATAAAGTTGTTACTTTACAATAAAGGCAGTACTCATCGCTGAAATCGCTGGCGACAATTTGTTGCAGTAGATGGCTGTCAGATCGGCAACAGTCGGCCA
>CALIHW010000222.1 GCA_938020525.1 uncultured Granulosicoccaceae bacterium
AGATAATGTGGAATTACACAGACGACGAGATGGCCTCGATCGCTTGTCCATTACACGCCAAATCACCGTAGCAAAATATCGACTGGGATACTAGGAGCTTGTCCGAGAATGAGGGTCGTAGCGAGAAAGTGAGATTTTGAGTCAGATATTTCGATCGATTGAGGCGAATAGTCATTCAGATTTAACGATATCGATCGCAATAGCTGGCCAAAAGATCGCTTTCGCAGTAGATCATTCATTCTCGGACAAGCTCCTAGTGGGTCGTGCAGGAAGCCTTCGGTGTAATCTATTGGCATCTGGCTAATGATACTTTTAATCTAATGACCGCCAACGACCCGGCAGGAGAAACAGTTCCATGCAACCACGCTACGATGTCGATTCACTTTTAGATTGCGCTAAAACGCTGTGCTTAAAGGCCGGTATGAGCGATGACTGCGCGCACAATGTAGCAACCGTTCTGACAGAAGGTGATTTGCTTGGGCACGATACGCACGGTTTAAATCTACTTAAGCCATACCTCAATGCAATCAAAAGTGGTGCGATGCTCGGGCATGGAAATTTAAAAGAGCTGGCCGCGAGACCAGCGGTAGCCAGCTGGGACGGTAACTACCTCCCAGGTCCGCATTTAACATTGCAGGCAATCGAAACAGCAACGTCAATGGCTAAGAAATACGGCACCGGCACTGTTGCAATTCGTCGAAGTTCTCATATAGCAGCGCTTGCTGCCTACCTGGAGAAACCCGCCAGAGAAGGATTTCTTGTCCAGATAGTCTGCAGCGATCCATCCGTGGCGAACGTCGCACCATTCGGCGGAACCGAACCGTTGTTTACTCCCAATCCGATGGCATGGGGCATACCCACATCCCATGATCCAATTATGATCGATATATCAGCGTCTACTACCACTGTTGGTATGAGTTCACGCCTTCATCAAGCCGGAGAAACCGGGATACATAACTGGTGGTTAGATGCAGAAGGTAATCCCTGCAACAATCCATCGGTCATTTTTGAAAACCCACCCGGCAGCTTACAACCATTGGGTGGATTGGATGCCGGACACAAAGGCTTCGGGCTGGCACTGTTTGTTGAAGCAATGACATCCGGTCTTGGCGGTCATGGTCGGATGGACGGAGTTGATACCTGGGGAGCTAATGTTTCAGTTCAGGTAACAGATATCGAAGCATTCGGTAGCAAGCAATCTTTTTACAAGCAAATGGACCATCTTGTTGAACAGTGCGTCAAAAGTAGACCTGTAAATGACGACATACCTGTACGAGTGCCTGGTCAACGGGGGCTTGCGTATAAAAAGGATCAACTGAAAAACGGTGTGTTGCTACATAAAGATATTATGCCCGCCTTAAGGGAAGTAATAACAGAGTATAGAATTGAAGGTCCCAAAGAAGTTTCATAACATTCTTTTTCATAAGCGCGTGGCACTGTAATATTAGCATTCCCTGAACTGAGAACGACATAACAGTTTATCGAAAGCTCCAATGTCCATAATTCCCGCGTCAGTTCATCGCCTTTACGCATAGAGCAGCGAAGTTTTCAACGCCTCTTAGTCAAGCGTAAGAAGTAACGTGGCCTCGAAGTATCAGGGCCAGAAGTAAAGGAACAGAAGTAATGCAGTTACCCCACCTGGTAGTACCAGCACTTGTAGCACTATGTTTCAGCGATCAAACGATTCCTGACTCAGCAAACACACCACCTATAAATCTAGCCGAAAACTACCATTCGCAAATTGACCTCAGTCGCTATTGGGTTAGTGAAAAGTTTGATGGCGCAAGAGCCTGGTGGAACGGCACTGAATTTATCTCCCGTGGTGGCAATGTGTATCACGCACCAGCCTGGTTTACCAAAGGGCTTCCGGATAAGGTTCTCGACGGCGAACTATGGATCGGGCGAAATCAGTTTCAACAGCTAATGCGAACTATTCGGGATCATAGCCCGGAAGACGATGCCTGGCGTTCAGTACGTTTTATGGTTTTCGATGCGCCAGGTATTGATGGTCACTTCAGCACCCGCATGAGTAAGCTAAAACAGTTGATCAACACTACCGATCTGCCTTGGGTGCAACTGGTCAATCAAAAACGCTACAACACCCACGCAGAATTGAACACAGCACTACAAAGTATCACGCAAGCTGGTGGTGAAGGGTTGATGTTAAAACGTGAAGACATGGACTACCTTGCTGGTCGCCACTATGGATTAGTGAAACTTAAACTTCATACAGACACAGAAGCTACAGTGCTGGCCCATCTACCGGGCAAAGGTAAATACCGCAATCTCCTTGGCAGTGTGCTGGTTGAAGAAGCTTCCGGTAAACAGTTCAAAATTGGAACCGGTTTTAGCGATGCCGAACGTACAAACCCACCACCGATTGGATCAACAATCACCTTTCGCTACCAGGGCAGAACAGACAGTGGGAAACCCCGATTTGCCAGATTCTTACGCATTAGGCCAGAAGAGTAATCACTGATTACGAGCAAGCAGAAATCCCGCAGCTGTAAAACACTGGTTAAGTGCTGGAGTTCAAAGGTGCCTACCGACCATTACCCGCGTAGGGGCGTAGGAGGCCAGAAGCGACAGCGCATCCACCAACGACGCGGCGTGAAGAATAAAGTTGGTGGGCCCGGTAGGATTTGAACCTACGACCAATGGATTCACTTTGTTCCGAACATTTCTGCCGGAGCGGACTATCTCATCACCCTCAGCTACAGACTAGCTTAGTGGCTGGTGGGGTGCGGGACGCTCTAGCCTGTTATTAAGAACGCTGTAGTTCCCAGGTAGTCTCTGCACCTTCCAAAGGTGTACCTTTGGCTTGGCTCAGGATTGCCTTCAGCCCAAGGGTAATAATCCCAAGGTAAAACAAGGGTAATTACTACCGACTGGCTGCTAAGGTTTCCCTGAATTCATCCCGTTCATTCACTACATTTCGGTAGTGACGCACCATTTTGATGAGTCCACTGCTCTAACCAACTGAGCTACAGGCCCAACGCGCCGCTATTCTACAACAGAAGTCCGCGGTCCGTCTTGTGATTTTACACCCGCAGATATTCAGCCCCTCTCGGGAAGGTGTCGCCAAAGGCTCGTCGTGACATCACATGACGCTGACAAGGCTGCTTTTGTCGTTCTCCCTGGGAGGGTGTCGTCAAAGGGTTTTAGTGACTTTCACATGACCTTAACCAGTGCCGCTTTTGTCATTCTCCCCGGGGAGAATCCGGCGTGTAGTTTGCGCCGGAAGAGGGGTGTGTCTGGTTAGAGATTCAATGAGACTTCGAGCTTAAACTTTGAATTTATTGCCAAAAGTATCCCTCTCCCAATGCAAACAACGCATTGGACTCTCCCGCAGGGAGAGTGACTTTAAATCGTCCTTACGCTTTTCAATTGTTTAAGTCAATGTTCAAGCGGAAACCCGTAAAGGCTTTACGACACCCTCTTCGGCAGATTCCAGCAAGAGCATCATCCCTGACGACTTTCATAGTAGGCAGCAACCCGTGGCTCTGCCGCGATACGATTGTGATGCTCCACCAATGCTGGCGCCACTGACTGTACAAAGTCGGCGGAGATATGATCAAGCACACCGGCACTCAAGGATTTGATTTGCACAAAACTCCTGATATCGGCAATGGTCAGCTGATTATCTGCGAAGTACTCACCACCACGCTGTAACAGCTCTTGCAGCCCGGTCAGAAAGACAGTCATCTTGCCATCCATCAGATTCTGCCTCGCCTCTTTTAACGCATCACCCTCGAGGCCAAACGTTCGCACGACAAATTGCGTCAGATCCTCATAGGCACCCAAAACTTCATCGCAATACATCGCCTGCAGTGGATCCGTCGGGTACAGGTTTGCGAAACGACCAACATAGCGGCTCATCGCATCTGACTGGGAGAACTCTTCGCCATCAATCTCAAGCGTCGGCACTGCATGAAAACGCATGCTGGTTCGCGCTTCTCCGAATTGCGGGAAACTTAAACGGTTGTCTTCAAATTCTAGTCCTGCCGCATGAAGTGCAATTCGAGTGACTTCACCTCGACCGCCGTCGATGTCGAAATAATTCAGTCTATAATTTGGCATTGCAGCTCTCCGGGGAGTAAATTTTTTAGCATCCATCTAGAATTATGGATGTTGCAGAAATATCGATGCGGCTAAAACATGGGTATGAAAGCCAAAGCTTACCTTAAACGCTTTCTTCTGCGCGAAATAAAATACAAGACCAGAATAACTAATCCGCCAATAAAAAGTATCCGCTTTAAATTAAACCGCGGAACATCTGCGCCTTCAGTTTTTGTGGCATCAAGGCTATCAGAATTGCTATCACTTGATGTCTGGCTGCTATTGTCAAACTGATCGAGGTTCAGTTTAAGGCCTTCATCGGACGCTGCATTATTGGAGTTATCTGTTTTATCAAACTGCTCCAGGTTAAGTTCAAGATCCTCTTTTTCACCAGACATTGGTGTATTTTTGGTATCAGGAAATTGCTCAAGATTAAGCTGTAATTCCTGTGGGGCAGTGTCGGACTGCTGCGCTATACCAACGCTGATAGTCAATATTGATAAAACAGCAACGATGAAGGCTCGGGTACACATGGCAACAGCAGCAATTCATAAAAGACACCATCATTCTAAGCCAATACAGAAATAATTTACATTGCAGTTAGCAGCACCCCGCTTGGCTGGCAAATAGCTACCCGCTTGGATCACATCGTTTGTGACAAAAAATCCCTTCACTCGGCCAGATCATGGGAAAGTACCGCCAAATGGCAAAGAAATTGAACTGCCTACCAGTCATTCTGTAATGATCTACCTAATGAACTCCATGAATCGAACAATCACTGTACTGGGAATGCACAGAAGTGGCACAAGTGCCCTGATGGGTTCTTTGGAACAAGCGGGTTTGTATATAGGCCACACCAATCAGTATGCAGAAGACAACATCAAAGGCAATCGCGAATCAATTGAAATTCTGGCGCTGCACAATGACTTATTGGACCGAAACGGCGGTAGCTGGGACAAACCGGTCAGAAACTTAATGTGGGATCCCGTTCATCGAGCGCTACAAACAACCATTATAAAAACATTTGAAGATCAGCCGCTCTGGGGTTTTAAAGATCCGCGCACCTTACTGACGACAGATATGTGGCTGAAAGCGCTTCCCGGTCTGGAACTGATCGGTATCTTCAGACATCCGTTTCTGGTTGTACAGTCCTTGATCACTAGAAATAACATGCCTGCGGAGCAGGCGCTTGAACTTTGGTATTTCTACAATACCAATCTTCATTGGCTGGCCAAAAACAAGACTCAATTTCCGGTGCTTGAGTTCAGCGTAGAAGCTGCAGAGTTTAATGATCAGCTACAGAATCTAATCACGGTACTAAAACTTGATAACAACAGCGTCGATTTTTTCGATACCAGTCTTCGCCGACGAGCAATACCAGACTTTAGCGCTGAACCAGTGGCTCGGCGTTGCCTCAATCTTTACGAAACTCTGAAAGAGATCGGTATAAACTCAATGTAGAGACGCTATAATTAGCACAGGTATATATCTCTGTGTTTAGCTAACCCATTGACTCGCATTTGTCACGCAGACGTCGGTTATGAAACAGCGTATCGATGTGTCAGGGAACACAATTCAATTCAAGAGTGCGCTGATACTATACCAACGCAAAAGTGCCTATCCGTAGATCGGCTCCCAATCGGAAACTTGCACTATCGCTTGTGAACGGGTAGCTGTTTAGCCGAACCCATGATTGTCTGGAATCAACACATGACTGTAAAGAAGCCCAACATACTAGTCGTTATGGCCGATCAACTGGCACCTCACTTCACCGGTGCGTATGGTCATAAAGTCGTAAAAACACCGCATCTTGATGCGTTGGCACAACGCGGCACACGATTTGATGCGGCCTATTGTAACTCGCCGCTATGCGCACCATCACGATTTGCGTTTATGTCAGGGCAGCTGATTAGCCGCATTGCTGCTTACGACAATGCATCGGAATTCTGTGCAACAGTTCCTACTTTTGCTCACTACTTAAAGGCACTTGGCTATCGCACCTGCCTGTCTGGCAAGATGCACTTTGTGGGTCCTGATCAAAAACACGGCTTTGAAGATCGCATTACCACAGATATTTATCCGTCAGACTTTGCCTGGACTCCAGACTGGGAAGCGCATGATGAACGAATAGATAAGTGGTACCACAACATGCAAACCGTTAAAGAAAGCGGTATGGCACAGGCAACTTTCCAAATTGATTACGATGATGAAGTCGGCTTTGCCGCCAGACGCTGGTTGTTTGATTATGCACGCAACAAGACCAGTGGAGACGATGCACCCTTTGCGATGGTGGCAAGCTTTATTCACCCACATGACCCCTACGTAGCACGGCCTGAGTGGTGGAATTTATACACCGATGATCAGATCGAGCCACCACAGTATCCGCTAACTGCAGATCAGCAGGATCCATTCTCCAAAAGAGTCATGGACGGTATCGAAGCCAGTACCGTAGCACTGACCGACGAAGAAGTTATTCGCGCCAGACGCGCCTACTTTGCCAACGTCAGTTACTTCGACAGTAAAATTGGTTTATTAGTACAAACACTTGAAGAAACCGGAGAACTCGACAATACCATTGTTATGGTCACTGCTGATCACGGTGACATGCTCGGCGAGCGCGGGCTCTGGTACAAGATGAACTTCTTTGAACACTCAGCGCGTATACCACTGGTTATGGCAGGCCCTGGTATAAAAACCGGAACAGTAAACAACGCCTGTTCACTGGTAGATATGCTACCGACAATGATAGATATCGCAGGCGGTGATGACAGTCTATATGGTGAACCGGTAGATGGTCGCAGCCTGATGCCTGCGGCAAAGGGAGATAAGGATCCGGTGGATGAAGCGATAGGTGAATACTGCGCAGAGATGACACCTTACCCTGTCTTTATGATCCGTCGAGGCTCGCTCAAGTACATACATTGTGATTTTGATCCTCCGCAGTTGTACGATATATCAAAAGACCCAATGGAAAAAATCAATCTCGCCACTGATCCAGATTACGCGAGTGACGCTCAGTCATTTGCAGAGGAAGTAGCAAAACGCTGGGACAGCGAAACGCTACGGCAAAACATCTTAAAAACGCAAAAATCCCGTCACGCTCTGCACGCCGCAATGGAAGCAGGTGCTGGCGAACACTGGGACTACAACCCGCCTTCTGATGCCAGCCAACAATACGTCCGCAATCATATGGACTGGACTGTTGCTGCAGCACGTTATCGATTCCCGCCAGTTGATGATTAAAGAGTGAATTTCCCGGCAGTCAACCTTTGCTAAAACTGTCCCTGCGCTGAAGGAAGTACCATAAGGTGATGAGGAACCGGCCAGCACCCTCATGGTCAAAGTGCAGATACGTCAGACCTAATATACTGCGTTGCTATAATTCTGCAGTCAGGGCACACTTACGCGTCATGACAAGGAAATTTTGCTCATTTTTGCACGCCGGTAAAAACATGATCTCTACAAAAAAACTCTCAGTGCTCGGTTTTTGTTTACTCGGGCTATCTGCATGTCACAGTGAACCGGATATCCAGATCGACGATGATGTTCTCACCACCACACTACCAGAACGGATAAGAGAAGTTGCAAGGCTCGGCACCGTGCCACTGCGACTACGAGTTACAGTCAATGACACCACGGTTCGCGAAAGAGGAATATCGAACGATACAACTGAAAACATTCAAGTGGTAGCAAACGTACCAGCTGATCAAACCAACAATATAAAGATCGAATGGCTGGCATTACCCGATGGTGTACCGGTAGTTCTGGCCGATTTTGAAACAACCACCGGACCCAACCAGGAAAACCTGCTCGTTGATGGCTATATTGATGAAGGTGATCGCTTCGACTTTGACGGCGATGGTATCTTTAACCTGCAAGAGGCTCGTGAGAATCGGAATATAGTGGGTACGTACGAACTCGAAGTACCGTTTCAAACCAGCTTTCTCGGAGCGACTGAAGAACTGGTTCAGGGAAGTGCTGATTCAGACACATCTGGATCAGTTTTCACGCCGGATGAACCCACTAAGTTCAGCTTGAGACATGACGGTACCAATATGTACTTATATGTTTGCGGACAAGATGAGATTGTTCGGGAAGACGGTATTCCCGCAAACGAAGACGGCATTCCGGAAAACCCTAATGCATACTGGCATGATGACGCAGTATTTTTATACCTTGACGGTGCAGACAGTGACAACTCCAACTACGATGGCGTTGATGACTTCCAGATCGCTTTTCTCCGTTCCAGTGACCAAAAGATCGTATCCAAAGGCAGTAACAACCCGTCCTGCCCCAATGGAGATTGCGTAACTTTTGATTTCCAAGACCCAAGCTTAAACACACAGTGCATCTACGAACTTAACGTTACGTTGCCACTGGCAGAACTCAATATTACACTCGGCACCGATGTCGGCTTTGACCTCGAGATCACAGACGATGACGACGGAGGCCTGCGAGAAGGTTCATCGGGGTATGTCGGATTTGATGACAATTCCGACCTCGATCCGTCGACCTTTGGCAAAATAATCCTGCGTTAAGCCGGGTTAAGCACTGGCAAAACACCTGACGCAGAAGTCTGCTTTAGCTATCTTCATCCGATTTATCGATGATACACTGAGCACATATTCTCACAGAGCCTTGCAGTGCCACAAATTGTAACCGCCGAAAAACCAGGCAAGAAAACACGCAAAAAGCAGTCTGCTTTTGAAAAATTATGGGCGCGTGCGAAAAAACTGAAAGTCGAGAACGAAAAGCTTTCAGCAGAGCTTGAAAAAACTATTTCCCGGCTGAGAGAGACGGTACTTCCGCAGGAACTGGCAGTAGCACAGGCACAGAAACCCCTACTTAAAAAGCTACTCAAGATGGGTCAGCGCAAATCGATGACTCAATGGGAGAGACAAGTACTCGATGAGTGGATCCGTGAAACACTTGAAGATTTTCACCAACACAATTTAATTGATACCGATCTTCTCAATCATCTTGCTCTCTATGATTCATTTCGCATGGGCATCTCGCTCGAAGATAATGACATTGCACCACACCAACAATTTGTTGAAATTGTCCAGCAGGCAGAAGCTGAACGACAGGAGCAACAAAGACAGGAAGAACAAGCGGAAGCTGAATCTATTGAGGAATTCCGCGAACAACTCAAAACACATGGCCATGCCGACATAGAACATGAGCTAGATAAAATACTCGGCCCAAGACCCGAGTTTGCCGAAAATAAAACTTCAGACCTTTGGCAAGATGATCTGTCAGAGCTGCAGCGACAGCAGCAAATGCAATACGATGCAGAGCGAGAAGCGCTGCGCGAGAAATTGATTGACGATCTACTCAGTGAGATCGATCTAATTACGAGTGATAACCAGGCCGATGAAGATTCGTTTGAAGATTTTTTAAGAGACTCATTCGATAGTGAAGACTTTGACCCGCGAGCCTTTAACAAAGAAGAAAAAACACCAGAGTTAACCGACAACACATTCCAACGCCTGTTTCGTGCAACTGCCGCAAAGCTTCACCCTGACCGCGAGCGTGACCCGGACCTGCGGCTTAAGAAACAATCCCTGATGGCAACCTTACTCAAAGCCCGCAAAGGCGGTGACTTACTCACAGTACTGAAGCTTTATGAAAGCTGGGTTGGTGAACACGATGGCTTTAGCACAGCCGATGAAAAATCCTTAAAACACACACTGCAAAAGTGGATTGATAATCTCGAACTGGAGCAGGAAGATATTATCATGCAAAGCCCGTTGCACTTTCGAGCGTTTAATGTCTATCACTCAAAATCGCAACAGAAAATCAGCCGTACAATATCGCAACGCATGAAAGAACTGCAACAGTCTGAAAATATGATTGAGTTAATGAATGATCAAATAACATCACTAAAATCTCTCAAACCTTTTCTGGAAGAGCGATACGAAAGCAAGTACACCTATCACGGGTATTTCGGTTGACAGTTTGCCTAAGCATTAACCTGTGACAACGAATGCTACAAATTTTTCAGAGTATAAAGTCGCCAGATTGAACAGGCCAGATTGAACAGGAAATTACGTTTCTGACGTGCTGCACATTGTTGGATGCGCAAGCTTATCCCACCTACGGGAAGCTCTGAACCAAACTGCTGTACTGTGAAGTAATTCTATGTCGAATATTGTAGTAAACAAAAACCATATTTTCGTAGGGGGGCATAAGCGCAAAGCGCATCCACCAAAGAACCGCTAAAGAACGCAACAAAATTTACCACGAATAAAATCGCAAATTGACCGAGAAATTACGTGTCCGACGTGCTGCACATTGAAGATGCGCAAACATCAATCTACGGATGACTGAGCACAAATACTCCTCCCCAGCCACTTATAATTTGATCGTCACATTATCTTTGGCAGCATCTTGTATTGCCTCAATGACTCGCAAAGACTTCATGCCTTCTGCACCAGAGACTAACGGCGACTCCCGCCCGGCTATGACTTCACCAAAATGAATCATCTGGTTAATAAGCGGATCTGAGTACTGTCTCGGGTAGGACTGTGCAGCAATCGCGCTCCACCAGCTATTGGATTGTGCGTGCGACCATAATTTGAGATCCGGTATAGAAAGCGATCCCTCACTACCACCGATTACAAGACAGCTTTCCGATGTTTGAGGATAGGCCGGATTTTCACCCGCAGTAAGCTCCCAGCTCCAGGGTGATGCAATAGCATCCGATACGGTTATGGTGCCAATAGCGCCACTCTCAAACAACAATACTGCAGCTGCAACATCTTCATTTTCAAAACCACGAATACTTTTTGTGGCAGTTGCCTGCACTTGGACAACATCGCCCATCAGATAACGCATCAGGTCGATATCATGTACCAGATTTACCGAGATCGGACCGGCACCTTCAAGCTTACGCCACGGTGCGATTTCAAAGTAGTCATCCGGTTTGTACAACCAGCAGATCCCTTGCGCACTACGAATGCGGCCAATGGCACCTTCAACAATCAGTTCATGGGCTTTTTGAATTAGTGGATTGTGACGACGATGATGGCCGACCAAAACCGGGACAGAAGTCTTCTCGGCGGTTGCTACCAGTGTCTGTGCTTCTGCAGAGGTCACTGTAATCGGCTTTTCGATAAGCACCGGGCAGCCTGCAGAAATACATTGAAGCCCCTGTTCCAGGTGCAAAGTTGTGGGAGTAGATAACAAAACACCATCGGGCTTGTCTTTGTTAAACAGCTCATCAAGTGATGAATAAAATCCAACCTGATTGTCCCTGGCAATCTGCTTTGCCGATTCACTGGTATCAACAATTGCGGCCAGAGCGACATTATCCGCACTCTTGATCGCTTCTATATGCCGAACACCGACCAGACCCGCCCCAACAATAGCCAGTCGCGATGTCATGCCTTGAACCTTGCGTCTGGCACAGAAATAAACCAAAAACTTTTCATAACAATTTCACGTTCAAAGATGAGGTTAAATTACCCGATGTCCGAACATAGTTAAAGTCAGCCACAAGCAACACGACAACCGAGGTCGTTCACTCAGCAGTCATTTCACGACAACCGCACTGATGAACCACGTTGCGATAAACACAGATGTAGATGTGACACCACGGTCCGCCCGGCACCTAAATCAGATCCCGCTGGCATTATAGTGGGCTGTGTGGGAAGTTCGGTAACAAACTTTTCACAGATACAGACGTCAGAGCAAGGCGAAAAAATTCAGGCATAGCAGGGCGTCGAAGTAAATTTTTTCAATAACGGTTAACGTAGCCATGGTGGCTGTGACTTCGAAGGGTGTTACCGAATTTTCCAAATAGCCCGCCGGTACAAGTTGCGATTCGCCAAACTACTGGCGCTGCTGCATAAGTTGCAGGATAATGGCCTGCTACGCAAGGCTACAAGTTGCAACCACCGAGTCTCCTAACTGTCCAATCAACATCAAATCAGGCACGATCAACGCGAAGGCCAAAGCAGTTAGTAAAGGTGCTATGAGTCTGCGCGGCCGAGCGTCCGCCACTGCGCAGACCCCTGATATTCCGCTTTTCCAACTAACAGATTGAATACCAACCGGGTGCCGTTACAGGACATGCAACCGGGCATGCACGCTGCCGGAAGTCGTCTAGACTTAAGGGTTTAGAAGCAGCTTCAAGCACACCAACAATTCCACCAACGCATTAACCTACAGTCAAGAATCAAGGGTCAAGAGTTATCAAATGAGTATCGAACAGATCATTGTCATCGCCATTATTCAGGGGCTAACCGAGTTTCTACCGGTTTCCTCCTCAGGACATCTGGCTCTCATACCGGTGATGACTGACTGGCCAGATCAGGGTGTGGTTACCGATGTCATGGTACATGTTGGATCTTTATTTGCCGTGATCGTCTACTTCTGGCGTGATGTATGGAATTTATTGAAGGGCACCTGGGACCTGGTGCGGTTCAAAACAACCGACAACTCCCGCATGGCTATGTACATTGCACTGGCGACGATTCCCGCACTGGTTTTTGGTGCCGCATTGAAACTCACTGGAGCCCTTGATGCGCTCCGTGAAGACACGGTAAGAGTAGCCACTGTGATTGCCTGGACCGCAGTTATCTACGGTATTTTGTTATTCGTAGCAGATGTTGTCGGTAAACGAACCAAAAAAATGGAGAACATGACTTTGCCCCCTGCCCTCATCATAGGTCTGGCTCAGTCACTTGCATTGATACCTGGCACCAGCCGCTCGGGCGCGACAATGACAGCGGCAAGATTCCTCGGCTTTGAAAGAGCGGAAGCCGCGCGTTTTTCTTTTCTACTCGGCATTCCAGCCATCGCTGCAGCAGGCGGCTTTACCGCTATAGAAGCAATTCAAACAGGTGGTGGCATTCCAAGCCACGCAATCTGGGCAGCAGTATTGACCTTCTTTGCTGCATTCCTCGCGATTACGATACTCATGGCTCTGGTAAAGCGCGTCGGGTTTTGGATTTTTATGGTCTATCGACTAGCCCTGGCAGCAGTCTTGTTTGCACTTATTTACGAGTGGATTCCAGGATTTTCGTTAGTATAGCCACTCGATTCCCGTCATGACATGTTGTGAAATGTGTCATTGACCAGGCTGAATTGATGCGGCCAGATTGTTGTGAAATGCATCACAACAGTCGTATCGACTTTATTACACCCTTACAGCTCTAGAAACAAAAGCACCCCAAGTATTTAGACGGTGCACTTAAAAATAGAATAATAAAATGTCAGTTGTATCTCTGAACGAAAGAAGAAAACACCCGCGCGTCTCAGATGCTATTGCTTTGCGACTCAACGCAAACCCGTCTACTCCAATCAACCCGACACCGACTCATGTTGTTAGGATGAGTTGTGGCGGTCTACGGTTTGTACATAACACTGCCATAGATCCGGATACAACAATAAAGCTGTGTATCCACCTACCTTCATCCGGTAAGACCGTACACGTCGCCAGCCGTGTGATTTCTTCAGGTGAGGAAAAAAGCGATGTATTCGCACGCCAAAACGGCAAGCAATACTACGTGCAGGTAGAGTTTTTGGACATTGACCAAACTGTTCATCAGCTGCTAGCCGACCACATTGACTATGTACTTGGCAAAACCGGGATGTCACACCGGGTCGCGATACCCGCTTAGTGTTACCCTGCAGGGATTTTTTACGGCTTCCCGTAACCGCAGACTATGATGCCTGCCTTCTCTATTGTAGACCGCAAAGCGTCGGCCATACGCACTGCTTCAGGATTGTCTCCATGCACACAGATAGTATCTGGAACTAACTTAACGCTGACACCATTGATAGATTCAACCGTGTGCGTCTCAATCATTTTTAAAACCCTTTCTGCTGCCAGTACCGGATCGTGAATTACGGCACCAGGTGTACCCCGTGAGACCAGTGTGCCATCATCGTTATAAGCTCTGTCTGCAAAGACTTCGCGTAATAATGGCATCTTTAATTTTTCTGCCTGTACCTGCAAACAAGTAGACGCCATTGCCACAATAGCGAGCTCTTCATCAACGGCTTTCACTGCATTCAAACAGAGTGATGCGAGGCCGTCTTCTTCACTCGCCATATTTGCGAGTGCTCCATGCAGCTTTACATGCGTGACGCGCGCTTTCTCCGTCTTTGCTACCGATTGCAGAGCACCTATTTGATAAATTATTGAAGCCGCTGTCTTTGGTCCATCGGGGTTGTCCATACGCCTGCGACCGAAGCCTGTGATGTCGTCAAACCCTGGATGCGCACCAATATTCACTCCTCGGGCCAGACAGGCACTGACAGTTTCAGTCATAACCAGAGGATCACCCGCATGAAATCCACAGGCGACATTTGCGCTGGTTACAATATCAAGCAATTCATCATCGGAACCCATCGTCCATGCACCGAACGATTCGCCGAGATCCGCATTGAGGTCAACAGTGTTTGTCATTCTGGTCCTTGGTTGATCCCTGATGGATCTGTGGTTGATGTCTGGGCAAGTTTGTATATAAGCCGTGTTGCTGCAAACTATATTGCAGCAACAACACCATCAATCAAGTTATAACTTAACAAGTTAGGTATGTCTTCTGGTTGACGCGTTACGCTTTCCAGAGCTGAAGGAAGATTATCAATCGATTGTACTCGCTGTCGTAACGCATCAACTGCCTGCGACGCTGTTATCAGTTCAAATCGAAACGGCTTACCGGTAGGCATTTGCGATATCGCATCAAGATCTGCGGTGATAACCGTGGCAATTCTCGGGTAGCCACCTGTGGGTTGTCGATCAGCCAGCAGAACAGTAGCTACCCCATCACCGGCGACCTGTATATCTCCGATCAACACAGCATCTGAAACACCGCTTAAGCCTGTCTCAGATGCCATACTCCCTGCATCGGTTAATAACCTGGCACCCATGCGGTCCCGCTCTGCCGAGACGCTGAATTCACTGTGCAATAAGGCATCGCGCACCTTGGCACTGAATACATCAGATTGTGTACCCCAGACAATCCTGATTGATTCTCTCGCAAGATACTCAGCAGCGGGTAGTTGTTGTGATTGAGCGCTTAAATAGCTGGATCCTTTAAGTGGCAGTTCATCCCCTGACTTGACAGGGCATCCGTTGAATCCACCAAAGCCTGATCTGCTGTGAGTGGAACAAGATCCCAAAACCGGTGTAGTAATAAATCCACCTGCGACCTGCAGATAGCTGTAGATCGAACCGCGCGCATAACCACACCTGACAACCTGCCCCGGCTTTACCAGAAAACTAGTGCGCCATGGCATTGGCGTACCGTCCACAGTGAGTTCCATTTCGGCACCACTGGTTGCCATCAATACGGGCTCATCTGCCATCTCACCAGCCACCTCATTGGCCTTCTCATTGGCCACAGTTGATTCTTTTGCCGTCTGTGTTTCGCGTGCAATAGTAAAGCTGCCACCGATGGCGATCATTTCCAGAGCAGCTGTATTGAGTGCATTGCCGAGCAATGTGTTGACTTCCGCCAGTGCCCAGCGATCCATCACTCCGCCCTCGGTAACGCCGTATCGCTGAAACCCTGGCCTGCCATTGTCCTGCAATGAAACTCCCGAGCCTGCATCCAGCACCTTGAGCGTGACTGACATTAAGCGACTCTCATCGCAATCGGTTCACCATTGCTGGCAAGCGTTTGTAACTTCTCGAATTCACCTGCAGACACGGGTTGATACTGAACCGTATCGCCATGTTTAACCATCACTGGCGGAGAACTGTGCGTATTGAAATTGTTTAGCGGCGTTCGTCCGATACAATGCCAGCCCGTTGGCATGGCAGCAGAGGGCATAACCGTTTGTCTGATCGCAACGAGAATGGCACCCGCAGGTACTTCGGGTTTAATCACTTTAAGGCGCGGAATATTCCAGTTCTCAGGCAGCATACCCAGATAACAACAACCGGGAGCAAAGCCCACTGTTAATACGCGCAGAGGACTTTGACTATGTTGCTCTATTGCCGTTGATTCACTTACGCCGAGCATCTGCGATACTTCTGTTAAGTCAGTACCGGTTTCTCCGCCATAGTAAACCGGAATCTGCCAGTGTGCGGAATCCTTCACTGCCGGTTTATCCAGCCAGTCTTTTAGATCCAGCAACTGCATTAGTTGACGTTCTATTTCCTGATACTCAATCTGCAATGGATCAAACCGTACTAACAGCGATACAAGAGCAGGTGACACTTCAGTCACGCCATAGATTGATGAAGTAGCAAGATGATTATCAAATTCCAGTACAGCGGCGTTAACATCAAAGTCCAGCTCACTACCGAAACGGACCAGTGCCGCACTGTCACCAGCCGGAACAACACGGGGAAAGCTTGAATCATCAGAAACCATACAGTCAGCATATACGAATTCGCAAATCTGCTGTAGTTGCAGACTGGCTTCGACCTGATTTTATTTTACCTATAACGACCGACGCAGGAAAATCCTCCAAAAGGCGCTCGGCCTGCTGCTGTGGTAACGATATCAGTAAACCACCACTCGTCTGGGGATCCAATAGCAGATCAAGACGTGTGCTATTCAGTCCTTCTTTGATATCGCACTGCAAAAGATAAGGCTGTAGTTGAGGATAAAGTGTCGAGTGAAAACCCTTTTCGGCGAGGTCCTCCACACCCGCTATCATTGGAATATCACTAAGATTGAGCTCTGCCAGTAAATCAGTTTCAACACTTAGCATTTCAAGCAGATGCCCGATAAGACCAAAGCCGGTTACATCTGTCGCCGCTGAGACATTATATTCCTGAAGTACAAGTGCAATATCTCTGTTTGATTGCAACATGCTATCCATAACCGCATCGGTTGCTATTGCCGGTGCCTTGGCCTGCATATCCGCAGCCAGTATTACCCCCGTGCCTAGTGCCTTGGTAAGCACAAGGACATCATCTGACTTAACTGTGTTTTTGCTGACTTCTCGGCCAGGTGTGACTTCACCATTAGCAACTATTGCCACGTGAGTCTCCATCCCCTCTGAACTATGGCCGCCAGCAAGCGATACCTGCTGTTGATTTAAAGCGTCTACAATAGACGCCATCAACATTTTATGATCGCGCTTTTGAATTCTAGGATGCGAGTGTTCAAGATTTAACCAAACCTGTGCACTAACCGGTGTTGCACCCATTGCATACAGATCACTTAAAGCATGATTAACACAGATCTTTCCAAATCGTCCGTAGTCATTGCTGAATGATCTGAACCCGTCAATGCTCTGCACGGCGAGCTTGCCGCTGGTCACCTGCCAAAGACTGGCATCCTCCGACTTACCCAAAGCCGGTGTCACAGAGGGGTTAGCGTAAACATCCAACTCATTAAGATTACCCTGAATAATATCCGGCCCGAGCTTGCTGCCGCAGCCTGCACAATGCATCTCTTGCGGTGCATCAGTTGCCATGGCTTTTTTATCACCGGGATCATTCAGTTTGTGCATAAACTTCTGATCGATGTGATCTTTAAGCTTCCATACCCAGTTGCCTTCAATAGTGAACCCAGCACGACAACCAACAGCAGATCTGTCGCCAAGTGATAACAGAGATAAAAAATCTGTTTGTAGTCTCAAAGGCTTGAGCTGAGGTGCTGCAGCACTGAACACTGCGCGTAAATTATCTGCCAGAAAAGGCGCCTGCCGTACCGCATAAACACCCGCCTTAGGCCTCGGGTCAGACAACATATCTGAACAATCACCGACTGCAAATACATTACTATGGCTGCTGCTCTGCAGGTATTCATTAACCGCTATAAACCCACGATCTGATAGTTCCAGCCCGGTCTCTTTAAGCCAATCTGCCGCAGCAGCACCAGTACACCAGATGCTTTTATCAAGTACTACCTGCTTATTGTCTGTTGAAAGCAATCCGCCTTTTTGCACTTCTGAAACACGGAAATTCGGATGCAGGGTTATGTTGTGTTTTGCCATCGACTCTTCAACAGCAGAGACGACTTTATCCGGATACCCACGCAATACACGCTCTCCTGAATAAAGCAGATGGAACTTCAGGGCACTGTTGGCTCTTAATCTGTGTGCCATTCCGAGCACTAGCTCAACACCGCCGGCACCGGCACCTACCACCCCCCACTCACCAGTTGCTGTCTCGGATGCATGCAGCAAAGAATTCCAGATTTCACCAAACTGACTGACGGGCTTTACACCAACTGCGTATTCACGCGCACCCGGTACAGACAGATCCGGTGTCGAGCCCACATCAATACTCAGTTGGTCATAGCTAACCTTAGGGCCTGAGTCGACTTCAATTATATTTGAATTTGCATCGATCGACGTCACGGTGCCACGTATGTATCGCACGTTGGCCCACTGACACAAGCGGTTTAAATCGATGTGCGCATCATCAAAGCTGTAATGACCCGCTACAAAGCCCGGCAGCATACCGGAGTAAGGCGTTAATGTTTGCTCTGATATAAGCGTTATCCGGACACCGGCAATCGGCTTCATACCAAACTGCTTTATCACCAGTGCATGGGTGTGACCCCCACCGATAAAAACCAGATCTCTTTCTATGCTCACCTAGGCAATGCTCACTTAAGTTAAACCTGTCTTGCTATGCTTCAGCTCGATGATTTTTATCCAGCCACGATACTATTTCATCAGCATTGCCTTTAAATACAATCTGATCTTCGCGCCCTATCATCTTGTGAGCATAGAGTGGATCGTAGTAGTCATGCAGAAGTGTGTGGACTATTTGATCCAGTGTTTCCGTACCCGATTTCGCCTTCAGCTCTGCTACTGCCTGCGGCACCAGTGAATTCAATCGCTGATAGCGTTCACCCCCCAGGCGTCTTTGTATTCTGACCAGGCTTTCGCTTATAAATGTTTCCAGTTGCTGATAACACTCACTCTCCGGGTGTGTCTTTCCATAGTGACTCATGGCAGTACCAATGTAGTCCTCACGGATTTTCTTTATTCGATCCTCAGTCGTGGTGACAAGTTCCACAACCGGTGCGGCGCGCAAGGCATCCTGTAAAAATACCGGTAACGAGATACGCCCGATCAAATGCGATTCAGACTCAAACATAACAGGCTCACGACTTTTACTGCTGACTCGCAGCCACTCGGAGGCGACCTGATTTTCCCAGTTAATCTGTGTAGGCTGCGGCACAAACATGCCACCGAACGCACTGCCGCGGTGTTTTGCCATGCCTTCGATATCGACACTCTGACTCAGGCGGCAAATAAGATCCGTCTTACCGCAACCAGTAGGTGCGGCCAACACCAGAATATTGCCTTCTTTGGCCAGTCGCTCAAACTGCTCCAGTAAATAGCTACGCATTGCCTTGTAGCCGCCAATGATTTTGGCGTATTCAATACCTGCTTCTTTGAGCCATTGCTGAGTTATTTGTGATCGCAGACCACCTCTGAAACAGTAAAGAAACCCATCGGGATGACGTTCTGCAAACTGTCTCCACAGCGCTACGCGGGCTTCTTTCATTTCATCAGCGACGAGCTCCAGGCCCAATCCAACTGCAGCATCCTGACCCTTTTCAGCGTACTCGGTACCAATCATTTCGCGCTGCTCGTTATCTAGCAACGGAACATTTACCGCATTGGCTATACGACCACGCTCGTATTCAATTGGTGCGCGAATATCAAGAAGGGGAATATCTTCAAGGATGATACGTTCAATATCGGCGGTGTCACGCTGCACTACAAATATTACCGGAAGTTGTTAAATGACAGATCGGGAGCGAGGACCTGACTTTAGTTGCTCAAAGGCCGGGCAATTATGCCGTAGCTAAGTCAGAAATACTTCTGCATAGTAGTCGCTTGCAAAGAAAACAGCCACACCGACACCGGCAATAAAGCCACACAAATGCCCATCCCATGAAGATCCTTTCTTCCATGGATTTATACTGGTTAGAAATGTCGTACCGTACAGGGCCGCAACAAGCAACGCGATTGCCACGGTAGCGATATTGACCTGCACCAATCCGTTGGCAATATGAAAGCCGGTAAGCGCAAAAACCATCAGGCTCGCACCAATGTGATTGGCACGACGACCAACCAGCCACAACAGCACTCCACCGCCAATCTGAGTCATGACAGCCACTGTCGTCGCTCCCGCTTCGGTCTTGAATAGTAGTGCGAGTAATAGTGCCAGAGGCACGGTATTGGCCATTAAATGCTTGAAGTCTTCGTGCAAGAGAGGCATCAAAAAAATGCCAATCACACCGCGCGCCTCTCTGGGCACCAGCCCGAAGCGATTAACCGGAAGAATGCGGGAAATAACAAATGTCACCCAAATAACGGGCAGGAAGAACAGCAGAGGGTCAAGAGATCTAACCGTCGACCATAACAGCTCGGCATTCATGGAAAATTTTCGATTACAACGAGCATCGATTTAGCAGCACCACATCGATTGTTTGCCTTAGCACCAAAGACTGATCCGGGTTAACCAGACAGTCGATCCACTTGTAAAAATCTACTTGTAAGCTGGCAGACCTATTGGCTTATCGACATCGGCAACACCAGCCTTGGTAACCCTGCGATCATTCCACAGCAACACAAGACCGAGCACGAAAAACACCCCGAGTCCGAGTTGTACAATGAATTTGGGTAGCGGCTGTACGACTGGCCAAGTATTTTTACTTGCCATGACAGAACCCTTTCCTTTGCGTGAAGGTCTCAGTGTACCTTAAGCCAGCATAACTTCAATTCCCGTATAGACAGATTTCCGTGGCATAACCCGAACCAGTCGCACTTCTGCGTGATTACACTATGTCAATGGTCGATGCTTCAGATCAATGGAACAATCCTGCGCCCGAACCAATGCAGGCGATATACCCGCTGGCTATGAACGCTTCACCGCACCGCTGAATCCGTTTAGCACATTAACTGTATTTGTGCCGATCTCTTCTACCGCATAACCTCCTTCCATCACGAACAGCGTCGGCAGTGACAAGGATGCCAATTGTTCACCGTACCGCGTGAAATCATCGCTGGTAAGCTTGAAGAAACTGATCGGATCTTTCTCAAACGTATCGACCCCGAGGGATATCACCAGCGCGTCCGGTGAGTACTCAGTGATCTTTGTGCAGGCGTCCGTCAGTGCACTCTGCCAGACGTCAAAGCCGGTGCCAGGCAGCATCGGGTAATTTACGTTGAATCCTTCACCAGCTCCTGAACCAGTTTCATCTGCATAGCCAAGAAAATGAGGAAACGCATGCACCGGATCACCATGTAACGAAATAAACAAAACATCATTACGTTGATAGAAGATATCCTGTGTTCCATTGCCGTGATGAAAATCGACATCGAGTATCGCAACCCTTTTAGCACCGTCATCAAGAAAACCCTGAGCAGCAATTGCCGCATTGTTTAAAAAACAATAGCCACCATACAAGTCAGATGCCGAGTGATGCCCCGGCGGTCTACACAACGCGAATACTTCAGATGATTTGTTTGTGATAAGTTTTTGTGCTGTTGTCGCAACAGCAGCACTGCTTTTAGCGGCCTGCCAGGTGCCACTGGTAATCGCTGTCTCTACTGCCATAGCATAATAGCCAAGCTTACCGTCTATGTATTCCGGTGCGCGTTGTTGCATTCTACGGGCTGGAAATACTGTTGGTATTGCTTCACCCTCAAAGCCTTCCTTTTGCCATTCAACCCAGGCGTTTTCCAGAAACTTTAAGTAATCCGGGTTATGAATTTTTTTTACCAATGACATATCGAGTGAATCAGGCTCACGCAGATCGCTATGCCCGGCTGACTTAAGAGAGCTATGTATATAGTCCCAACGCTCAGGACACTCGTAGGGCCTGACCAACTGGCCACCTGCAAGCTCACCAACGGGGAAATGCATACGGTGATCTTTGGAGCTGATTGTTGTAAACATTACTCACCTTCTCGATGTATATGCCACTTAAACCAAATCGCCCTGCATTAAGCAGGGCGATGTACAACTAACTATCAAAAGCGAGCGGTCAATTCTTGAGACTACGCTTTCTTTTTCTTACGACTATTTCTTGAGATTAGTCCAGATCTGATCATAAAACTTCTGGGTTTCTTCGTCACACACCGCGACGAACGTACCGGCAGGTGCATCGGCCGGCGGGTTAGCTTCCGGTGAAGCCTTAAGGTCTGCATCAAGCATATCGCCTACCCCTTTAACACCTGCGGTGTAGCGTGCGAAATTAGTCACTGCGGCAATGTTCTCAGGCTCCAGCAGAAAATCCATAAACTTGAGCGCGTTTTCGCGGTTAGGAGCATCTTTTAGTAGTACGACGTTATCCATCCAGACGACATAGCCTTCTTTAGGATATGAGTACTCAACGTTTGCACCTTCCTCACGTGCCTTGGCACCAAAACCATTCCAGATCATGCCAACTGCTGCGTCACCGGATACCAGTACGTCCTTTGCACCATCAGAGTTGAAAGATGCCCACTTGGGTTTAGCTTCCTGTAGCAATGCATTCAATGCCTTAAGTTCATCGCGATCCTGCGAACATTGTGAGATGCCCAAATGCAGTGAGGCCAGAGCAAGCACTTCACCCTGACTATCAAGTACGTTGATTTTGCCTTCAAGTTCCGTTGGCGGGTTAAAAATAATATCCGTGGTTCTGATGTCATCTTTGTAAACATCCCGGTTAACCATGAAGCTTGTAGATCCCCACTGATACGGAATCGAGTGTTTTCTGCCTTTATCAAAACCAACATCAACCCACTGGTCTTCAATATTGCCGAAGTTACTTAACTCAGAAGATTCAAATGAATCAAGCATGCCTTCTCCAGCCATAATCTCGACCATATAATCACCCGGAACCGCAACATCATAGCTACCCAATTTTCCAGCTTTTAAAGTGGCGAGCATTGATTCGTTTGAATCAAAGGTATCCATGGTCACTTCAACATCATTTTCTTTGGCGAATTTATCCAGTAACTCCTGCGGAATGTATTCAAACCAGTGATAGATACTCAGCGAACCTTCAGCATGTGCTGTTGATACGCCAAGCCCCAGGGATACCGCCATTACACTACTTATTAACGTTTGACGAAATTTCATTGCTTCCTCTCAAGAGTTATTGATTCGGTTGATACGAGTTATTCGGCTGATTGCTATTTCCAGATTGCTATTCCCACATTACTATTTCTGGCCAAGCCGCCCCACCAGATAAGAAACCGTTACAAAACACACCGACACCATCAGCATCAAAGTCGATATTGCCATAATATTCGGCTTGATACCCTGCTTGACTGCGCCAAAAATGGCGGTTGGTAGCGTTTCTACACCAGCGCCTTTGACAAAATTAGTAATAATGAAGTCATCCAGGGAAATGATGAATGCCAGTAGAAACCCGGAAATAATACCCGGCGCTAACAAGGGAAGAAGCACTTTGGTAAATGTTTGCCAGCGAGTCGCGTATAAATCCATGGCGGCCTGCTCATAGATAGTCTCCACTCCCTGCAACCTGGCGGCAATCGGCAAGTAGGCAAACGGTATACAAAATACGCAATGAGCAATCAGAATAGTCAGGTAGCCCGTTGTAAAACCAATTGCGCTGAAAAAGATCAACGTGGCAACGGCTGTGACTATCTCGGGCACCATCAATGGCAAATTGATTAATGCAAAGCTTGAAGCCTTGCCACGCCATTGACCGCTTCTGATCATACCAATTGCTGCTGCTGTAGCTATCACTGTTGCAGCAATGGCCGCCATCAAAGCAATAGTAATCGAGTTCCAGGTGGCTTCTTTAAACTTGGCATTCTCAGCACTGTGAAAAACCTCATGATACCAACGAAAACTGAAGCCGCCCCAGCGTGTTATCGATGCACTGTCATTAAACGAATACACCATAACGACGATCAACGGCAGATAAAGTACAAGCAGACAAACCAACGTGACCGCGAGAAAGCCCGGATACTTTTTTATACCTGCTGATGCCTGTGCCACTATTGAGCTCCTGCACGGGCCTGACTACGCGCATATACCATCAGCACCAGCAACACCATAGACAACAGAATCATCGAGCACGCAGCGCCGAACGGCCAGTTACCCGCACTACCTTTAAATTGCTCTTCAATTAGAGATCCGATCATGAAATTCTTGGCACCGCCTAGTAAGTCAGGTGCCAGGAATGCACCAAGGCTTGGCACAAACACCAGAATACAACCAGCAATTATTCCAGGCTTTACAGCCGGCAGAATTACCCTGCGTAATGTCGTCCATCGACTGGCATACAGATCTGCAGCAGCTTCGGCTAATGAAAAGTTAAATCGTTCTACAGAGGCATAAACCGGCAACACCATAAACGGCAGATAGGAATAAAACAGTCCCAACTGTACTGCAATGTTGGTGTTGATTAGATGAATCGGGCTATCAATAAGCCCGACCATCATCAACCACTCATTCATTGGGCCGTTGTCTCGAATAAGAAATTTCATCGACACAGTACGTATTAAAAGATTAACCCAGTATGGCACTGTTACCAGAAACAACCAGAGATTGCGCGTGGAATCAGGTCGCGTTGCTATAAAATAAGCTGTCGGAAAACCGATCAATAAACAAATGACGGTAGCTATAAGTGCCTGAACAATTGATCGCCAGAAGATAGTGATGTAAGTCCACTCTATCTTAGCTGGCTCATCACCAAACAATCCGCGATCAAAAAAGAACTGATCATAAGACGCGGTTGAGAACTCCCATACCACGCCACCTCTAAACTCTTTGGTCAGAAACGAGTAGACCAACATCAACAACACGGGTAACACCAGAAAAAAACCGATTACAAACCAGGCTGGAAACAACAGACGTTTACGCAGTGGATCAAATGCGCTACCGGATAGCGTCGCCGATGTGCCGGTTGATGTTGTGGGGGTGAGTCCTGCCATTACTGATCAAGAAAGGTAGCGCTGGCGGCATCTACCACTAACCCGACGCGATCGCCCGCTTGTAAACCCAGCTGATTTGCTGCGGTGTTCTGCACTCTTACTAATAATTCTTCTGAAGTGGAAGTTCTTGCAACCACCTGAGTATCAGTACCGAGAAAGTGAAAGCGCTCTATGGCACCGGACAGTACAGCTGCAGGATCGTCTACCGAGGTAATGGCAAGACGCTCCGGCCTTATACAGAGCGTGCCGTTGGCATCGGTAGCAATATCACTGCGAGCGGTGCAACTCAGTACCGTGCCATCTTTAAGTCGGCAGGTTCCATTGCCCATATTGTTTTCAAGCAATACTCCGTCAAGCTTGTTGGTTTCTCCAATAAAATCTGCCACAAATAAATTAGACGGGTTGGTGTAGATGCTGTGCGCATCACCGGTTTGCTGCACCTGGCCTTCGGACATCACAGCAATCCGGTCCGACATGGTTAGTGCTTCTTCCTGATCATGCGTGACAAACACAAAGGTAATACCGGTTTGCTGTTGAATCTGTTTTAACTCAACACGCATTGACTGACGCAGCTTAAGATCCAGCGCAGACAGAGGCTCATCGAGTAATAAGACTCTGGGCTCAGGTGCCAGTGCACGGGCAAGCGCCACCCTTTGTTGTTGACCACCGGATAACTGGGCGGGTTTTCTTTTCGCAAATGACTCAAGTTGTACCAGCTCAAGCATCTGGGCCGTACGTTGCTTGATGAAGCTACGGTCTCTGGTTCGATTCCGGGCCTGCATCTGCAGACCGAAGCTGACGTTCTCAGCAACAGTCATGTGAGGGAACAGGGAATACTGCTGAAACACCGTGTTAACCGGACGCTTGTTAGCAGGTAACTCAGCTATTGATTCACCATAAAGAAGCACATCACCGGCAGTGACAGTTTCAAAGCCTGCAATGATACGCAGCAAAGTAGTCTTACCACAGCCGGATGGACCAAGGAGGGTAAAAAATTCGTTGTCGTAAATTGAACCGGACACATTATGAAGTGCTGTCACTTCTCCATAGTTCTTACTGATCCGGTTAAGATCAATTGCAATCTGCTGGTTGTTCTGATTCATTGACTCAATTTATAGACCTGATCATTAACCTGAGATTGACGGACAATCCCTGCGCTACACCCTCCCACCTGCGGCGCAGAAACCTAATACTACCGGAACAGAAAATCGAAAGCTTGTCGAAATCCACCGATAAATTGATGGCAGCGCGGACGTAGCTAAGGTACGTGAAACTGTTCTTCATTATCAACAACCGTCGATATCAGTTGGTTTTTCTCCACCAGACATTCAAAGGTTGCCATCAGGCTCCGAAGTGCTGCCGGATACATCGACGGATCCAACTCGCTGTAGACCACCGGTAATATCTCCGCTAGGGAGTGAAGCCCGGATGCAACACAGTCTGCAACCTGCTGCTCACGCTCCAGTCGGTGCTGATACAATGCCCGTACAAAAGGGTCCGGCTTTTCTATCGGCGCACCATGGGTGGGATAGTAAATAGCATCATCACGCTCAAGCAATCGGTCCAGCGTCTTCATATAGTCGACCATATTGCCATCCGGTGGTGAAACAATGGTTGTCGACCAACCCATCACTGCATCACCACAAAATAGCGCCCGCTCTTGAGGTAGATAGAAACTTAAATGATTGGATGCATGTCCAGGTGTAAAAATCGCTTCAAGTGACCAGGTCTGTGATTGAATGGACTCACCATCTTCTAGCAGAACATCCGGTTTAAAATCCCAATCAGCACCAAATTCAGAATCATCACGTTCGCGGCCAGAATCGTCACCATGGCGAGCGTAAGCATAGGTTTTTGCATCCACTTGCTGTTGTAACAATACACAACCAGGGGAGTGATCAACGTGCGTATGAGTAACGAAAATGTGCGAAATCACTTCATCCTGTAGAGCTGCCAGAATGGAATCAATGTGGTTTTGATCAGCCGGACCCGGATCAATCACTGCCACCTGACCCCGGCCGACAATATAGGTCCCGGTACCGTAGAACGTAAACGGGCTCGGATTTTTCGCAATAACGCGTCTGATCAGGGGAGAAAGTTGATCAGCTCTGCCGTACTCAAAATTCAGGTCTTTTTGAAATGGTATTTCAACAGCCATAAGTGATAATTCAATCGCAGGTCAGACCTCGATAGGTTATCCCATAACTTGCAGAACAATATCCACTCAATGAAAAAATACCCCGATATTGTCTTCAATAGCGCCTCAAAAGTGAAAGAGTAATTATCCGCTACAACGGTTCCCTCGACATGGGCTACAGGTTAAAATACAACGCCGCACAACGCCCTGGCAAACTCTCCCATGAATATTCTTATTATCGGTTCCGGTGGCCGTGAACATGCGCTGGCATGGAAAGTTGAACAATCTCCCAGAACAGATAGTGTTTTTGTAGCTCCCGGTAATGCAGGCACCTCACTTGAAGACTCAATAACCAACGTCGACATACAAGCAGAAGATATCAATGCGCTTGCTAAATTCGCAAAAGACAATCAAATAGGCCTGACAATTGTCGGCCCGGAAGTGCCGCTGGTCGCAGGCATTGTTGATTACTTCACTGAGCAGGGCTTAAGAATTTTTGGGCCAAACAAAAATGCCGCTCAACTTGAAGGCAGTAAATCATTCTGTAAGGATTTTTTGGCAAAGCACAATATTCCAACAGCAGCCTATAGTACCTTCACAGATCTTCAGAAAGCCTGTGAGTATATTGATCATTGCAGCATTCCGGTTGTCGTAAAAGCAGACGGCCTTGCCGCTGGTAAAGGCGTGGTCATCGCAGAGACAAAAGAACAGGCAATATCTGCGGTAAACGATATGCTCGCTGCAAACCGATTTGGTGATGCTGGAAGTAAAGTCGTCATAGAAGAGTATCTCGAAGGTATTGAACTCAGCTTTATCTGTATGGTTGATGGTAAAAACTGCCTGCCAATGGCAACCTCTCAGGATCATAAAGCTCGCGATGAAGGTGACACAGGCCCAAACACTGGTGGTATGGGCGCATACTCCCCTGCCATTGCAGAGACCCCAGAATTAAACGCCGAAGTGATGCGATCAGTAATTGAACCAACCATTCGAGGCATGGAAGCCGATGGTAATCGCTTCAGTGGGTTTCTTTATGCAGGCCTTATGATTAGCCCTGAGGGTGTTGCCAAGGTACTGGAATACAATGTACGTTTCGGTGACCCGGAAACACAACCTATTATGATGCGACTAAAATCTGATCTGGTTGATCTCTGTGATGCAGCTATAGATGGCAGACTAGACAAAGTAACAGCCGAGTGGACAGACGAATCAGCTGTCGGTGTGGTACTGGCAGCCGGAGGCTACCCGGAAAACTATGCTAAAGGCGAAATTATAAGAGGCCTGGAGGCAACAGCAGACAACACCAAAGTATTCCATGCCGGAACAAGCAGCCTGGACGGAAATGTCGTTACCAGCGGCGGGCGTGTACTGTGTGTGACTGCAACAGGTGCTACTGTCAAAGAGGCTCAACAAAAAGCCTATGCAACAGTTGATAAAATCGAATTCCGGGACATGTACTGCCGACGTGATATTGCTTATCGAGCGATAGATTAAACTTTATAAGTGCTCCCACAATAAGCTGAAAAGTGTCCTCGCTAATAAAGCAGGACTGCGCGCATGAAATTAAAAGGTCGAATTCCATGGAAACGAATAAAGGTGGTTGTCAATGTGGCGCTGTCAGATTTACAACGACAGGCGAGCCAATTCGAGCAATGGCCTGTCATTGCACCGCTTGTAAATTAAGAACAGGGGCACCATATGGTATTGGCGTTTATTTTGAGGATTCAGCTGTGGTTTTTGAAAGCGGTGGACTGAGTAGCTTTCAATACACATCAGATACCAGTGGTCGCTGGATTAAAAATGAATTTTGTACGCAATGCGGTTCTACCGTTACTTGGACTCTTGAAATGCGACCTGGCCTCCGAGCCATCTCAGGTGGCAGTTATGACAACCCTGATTGGTTTAAGCTTGCAGCACATATCTGGACGCGATCAGCTCGATCTGACATGTGCTATCCACAAGACATGAAATTGTGTGAACAAGCCCTTGTATAAAGGTGGTGAGAGACTTTTCCACGAACCAATGAATCACCATCTTTGTTAGTTAAGAGCTGACAAAGACTTGATAACCCATTTTTTATTGATCTGTCACCCAAAATTCGATCAAATCACTGTTGTAGGCTCGTAACCCAACGCGAAACACCTTAGCTCGTTTCATGACCAAATAACCTCGAAAGTTCTTTAAAATTGAAATGATAAAAGGAAAATAGATGCCATTGAGTTCTGCATCTTTATCTTCAAATGGTTTGTATTGATGAGTCTCATTATCCGAGGTTGTGATGTTTAGAAGCGTTTGCGGCATAGACAAAATGCAAACCGATTGTTGAAATCTCAGTAGTTGGGTTTTCAGCGATGAAGTATTCAATTGATTCTGTCAGCCACTGTGTAACGCGAGCCGAGTACGGACGAAGATCTATCTGCATGCGCTCCATAACCATCCGAATGAAGTGTTGTACCGATTGTAGTCATACATTACTGACAATATGAATCAACGACTGTGGCGTCTTCACGATCTTAAGATTATTTTCCAAACTTGCCAAGGGCAGCGTAGGGCTCAATTACCCGTTTACGCAACGAGCAGAATCAGCCAAGACCGGCCCGTCGCCCTAACCAGAACTTTGTTAAGATTCGCTGACTTCCCACTCACCTATTCGTTTTATACATGCGCCTGTATAATTCCGATGAACAAGCCGCGATGGTGTTGAATTTAAGCACGCAACGTTATAATCCACTATACGATGAAAACGAGCTACAAGTGTCTCGGACTGTCGACGCTTTTGTGCAGAACTCGAATAATTTGCACTTCATCTTCAGAGACTTTATAGAACACTAAGTGTTGACTGACAGTTAGCGCTCTATAGTCCTTCCGTAGGTCATCTCTGGAAGTCCCTATCATCGGATGTTCCCGTAAACGATCAATACCAGAAACTAATTCTTCCAAGTAGGAGTCTGCTTGGGCTAGGCTCCATTCTTCAGCGGTGTAAACCCAAATATCAATTAAGTCTTGTTCTGCTTGTGAGCTTTGTACAATACTATGCACTCTTGCGTTTACTCTTGGTTACTGCACGCCCTGCTTTTTTAATTTTATCCAAATCAATTGGGCCTGCAATACCGGACTTCTCGCCAGCAATAAGTGCTTTCCGTAATGCATTTTTGTTCTTTTCAGTTTCCTCAAGTAGCCTGAGACTTTCTCTAACAACTTCACTCGCTGAGCCATATCGCCCGGATTTAAGCTGTTTTTCAATAAACTTGTCGAAGTGCGGGCCAAGTGAAATGCTTGTATTCTTACCCATATTAGCCATTCCGTAAAAACCAAGTGAATTTTACCAATTTTTGGTACAAAGGCAAGCTGGTACGTCGCGGTATGCGGAAAGCTAGACATGCGTATAACAAACAAGGATAAGTAGCGCGAAGCCGCGACTTATCCGGTGGTTGAACGGGCCCGACGGTTTGCCCGAGAACTACTTATAAGTAGATATATAGATTATATTGAGGTGAGTAAGTGATAGTATCGGCGAAGTAATTAT
>CALIHW010000223.1 GCA_938020525.1 uncultured Granulosicoccaceae bacterium
TAATAGCAAACTCATGGTGACCTCTCTCAGAGGAATCGCATATTGCTCCTGCATATCTTGAGCATATCGAGTGAGACTGTCTTCGTTGATAAGGATTATTTTAGCTCCGGACAGGTAGAATCCGGTTCTATTCTGAACGAAGCTATCAACACTTCTATGCAGAAGCTGCGGCGTATCAACAATATATTGATACCTAGGTAGAGAAGACAACCATGTCCGATACCAATCGAAGTAACTTGCTCTCGTATCCTCGGCATTGGCCAGATGTATACTCAATCCTTTGAATTCGATACCACGCTTTTCAGCTACCAGCGTTTTCGCATTAGAGTACCACTGGTTAATATTTTCTTTAAGCTCAGACCGAATAACCGAATAGGGATCGATTGCATTTGCACACGCAAACCTGATTGGGGCTAGTGATAGCAAGAATGTCAGAATGACGAAGTGTCTGGGTATGTGGGAATTCAACGACATTTACCTCTCGGCCTCTGTATCGTTTACCTCTCATCTTTCTGAACTAACAATTCTCACTAAAGTCAAATATGCGAAGATTTACTCAAATTCCTAGGATGGTCGGTGTCAATAGATTGTGAATACCACCTTAGTTCACAGATAAGCGGACACTCAAGCTGGTTACGTCAAAGACTGCTAATGGCCGGGACGCGACCGATATGTAGCCTATCACAGTCGTTCAAGCACCAGAAAAAACCACCGACGGCTCGCAATGGTCGCTTGAGTGCCCAATCCTGACGGTCAGAGATGCCGATCACATAGCACCTATCGTCACCGTTCGGCGTCAAAAACGGACGTTCGATTTCGCAAAGTATTGCCGTGACACCGGCTCACCTATATTGCTTTCGCTGAACTCAAACTCGCATATTCCCTAGTCGACATTCGGCACTTTCTTAGCTGGCCATCACTCGTAAGCTACAAAACAAGAAAACAAACTTTCGAACTTATATTGACGTCGCACTCAACCGCAGTATATGCGGCGTTTGTTAGGTTTTCTCCCTGTGTGATGCGACTGTAAATAGGCATACTCAAATCAGCACTAAGTCTACCCCACATGCGTGCTTAAAGGGACTCCCAAAGAAAACTGAGGAATGATTCCCAGTGCAATATTTGGTTTAGCTGCTAGCTGCGAGTTGGACCGGTTATTGAAACCTGACCGAGCCTGTTACCTTAGGTCTTATGTTAGCGGCGTAAAATGCTCTTCTATGCTTGTTCTGGCTGTGTGTTGCTATCGCGGATTGACCTCTGCTTGAAAGGTTAAACTGACAGCAGGATCACTGACTTTAAAATCATCAATAGTCCAGCTTAAACCGCTACCCGAAGGCGAAGTATCATCGCGGCTGTCGGCACCAGATATTGACCCCGGCACATAAGAGTATCCGCTCGGTATAATATCTGTAACGACGACATCGCTAGCATCATTGGCACCGAGATTTTCAATCAATAGTGTAAAGGTCAAGATATCTCCAATATTTGGTGAAAGGTCATTAACTGACTTGGTAATTTTCAAGTCAACCGGCTGATCAACCTGTTCCATCTCAACCCCCCAAACCAATGGCTCCCTCCTTAGTGATCCTGGCGTGCCGGTAACATAGGTGAAATTAGCAGAAACTCCATTCACAATACTGACACTCCAGTTCTCGCGATGTGCCGCGTTTGGAAATCCACTGGGTCCGCCCCAATTTCCGACAATAAAATCAATGCTTGATCCGCTGGAAAATGCAACTGGCACCGCACCCACACCGTTGATTAGGTCAGCGACAGATTCGTTATCCTGGATGGTTGCCGAGGTTCCTGTATAAGTCAGATTGTTAATATTATCGACGGCTAATGAAGAGCTCGATGAGCTTAAGGATATGCCAACGCTACCGTAACCGGCAAGCGGGATTATGGTAAAAAAAACATCTGCGGTTGAGACCGGGTCTTGCCCTGGTGGGTTTGCGGTTGCCTCCAACCTGAATCTCAACAACGGTCCGCCAGTGTCAACTGAATTAATGAACGACAGATTAAACGCCAATCCTTCACCAACAAAAATCCCGGTAAAGTTGTTGGCGACAATTTCTCCATCCGCAACCTTGTTACCTCCGATCTCCACATCGAAAGTGGCCCTGAATTCATTAGCTGTAGAGGCACTGGAATCAACTGATGAAAAATCGGGTCGATGTAATCTAATGCTGCGATCGCTTCCGACGAAACAAAAAAACAAAAGAACAAAAGCATGGCTCTTATATTTCGGTTTTCCATAACGTTTCTTAATACCTGCCGGTCAGATCGGGAAAGAAACCATTTACTTCATATCCTGTTCATTAAGGTTTCAGGATCAGCGATGTAAAACTAGAGTGAAATTAATGGGGGTCAATTTTCCTATACGTTTATGTGCTTACACGCGCTACGACCCAGAGTTCTATTGGGAGAACTGTCTGGAACAGACCGGTCATTTAGCGGGAAATATGCCAGCATTTTTGGCAAAATACTCAAAAGGTTTCGTCCAAAATAAATATAGGAATGACAAAGGTGAAAGTGATAACACGTGAGCGAGATTGAGTTACTATTTCGCCCGCTGGGCGCGACCCAAGAGTTGGTACCCTTTTGCGACCATACTATTTTCTTATACGAAATAGTATCAAATTACCCAAACCACAATTTCGTTTATTTTATCGCAACTTTCTCAGTTTGCAGTGTCTGCTGTTGACCGGGACGCGACCGATTTGTAGCCTATCACCGTCGTTCAAGCACCAACTAAAACCACCAATGACTCGTAATGATCGCTTGAGTGCCGGTTGCTGTCATTCGACCACTCTTTGTGAACGGCAGCTTTAGAGGAACACTTGGGGATAAAGGGAAAAATGTGAACACTTAAAGGTGGTTATAACGTTCTGGCAGACTGGAAGTACGGACTAATCTGCTTAAACGTATGACTCCCCCGATGCTCCAATCAGTGCCCCCAGTCTTAAGACTTAACACTCGGACGATGAGACCTACAATAAGCCTGTTCGAGGATATGGGATTTTCGATTGACACTCTCTTGGGTGAACCACCAACGCGTTTCGCAATGATGAAGCATGACGATCTGACCGTCATGTTGGAATGCCGGTTCTTCTTTCATGGAAACCATCAGGCTGGGCTGCCTATTTTTGGGTCAATGAGGTTGAAGAATTACAGCATGAATTTACTCGTGCTGGCATAAAAGAAGTGACAGCACTTGTAGAAAAGCCCTACGGATGTATCGAGTTTAAGGTTCGACTACCCGATGGACGTTCAATCGTTTTTGGGCAAAGACTGTCGCCGGAATAACGCATAAGCAAACAAAATAACGAAGAATACTAGAGCCGGTAATAAGACGTAGTCCAGCCAGCCAAACATTGAAGACAGTCCAACTGCACCAAGAACCACGACAAGTATCGGCGTAAAACAACACAGCGCAGAGATTATTGTCCCGATGAGACCTGCTTTTAAAAGTGTAGGGTTTTTCATAAAGAGACTATTGAGACTTTTCCAGGCAATCAATTATGCATTGGACATCCGGCACACCACCAGGAGTGTTATAGACACGGCAGCTAACGCTGTTACCTTTGGGTAGACCCGATACATCGACCCCATTGACTAATATTGTCGGTGAGCCCCAGCCCCGTAATTCTTCAGGCGAGGCGGGATCCAGAATATCAATATCCTCATACGAAGAGATTCCGCAGCGGGATAAGGCCGATTTTAGATTATCTCTCGCCGGGTCTGCCAGAGGGCATCCACTGAAAGCTAGAAACTGAATATTCATGCATCAGCAAACGGACCGGACTCAGCTATCATGAATCCGAATTTCACGGACTCTGCATCCGGCATATTTGTAAAATTGGCAGCGGTTATACGAGGTGAATACAGAAGCGGTGCTACCCCTAAAGCAGCACCGGTTTTTAACATACTTCTACGTGTGACTTTCATTAGAGATTCCACATTGATTTAGCTAACTAAGTACTTCCTTGGTATTGACTACCTGACAAAACTCCTCATTTAAACTCGCCAGGTTTATTTCATGAATCTGCTTTGCAGTGTAGGTCTCACCATTGGTGCTTGTCCTGCCAAATGTTGCCGTGCCATCAGACACCAGAGCGACATTAAAGCCCAGATTAGCCGCCATACGAGTGGTAGTAGAAACGCAGTGATCTGTCGTCAGCCCAGCTATTACCAAATCTGTAACGTTATTTTCTTTGAGATATTTTTCAAGATCAGTACCGATAAACGCGCTGTTCACTGTTTTCTCAAAGAGTGGTTCGTTCGCAAGTGGCATCCCTTCAGGTTTAAATGCATTGCCAGCCCGCTCTGGTCGTAACGGAGAGTCAGGAGATACAGAGTTATGTTTTACATGCACCACAGGGTTACCGGCTTTTCTCCATACTACCAACATTTTTGCTATGTTCTCTTCTGCCTGTGGATTGTTTCGCGGGGAATCAAACAGATCATCAATGCCAACCTGTACGTCAACCAGCAATAATGTTGCAGTGCTTAAATCTATCATGGTATACGTGCTCTCAATTACTTTATGTACAATGTATGCTCCGCTAACGGATTTTATCAACTTCCAGAACACCATGTTAAGTTATTAGCCGGCATGAACGCACCTCCCATGTAGCGTGTACTTCTGATTCACAAATTGCCTCACCAAATTCATCTCAGCGGATGAATGCCAATTCTCACAGTTTTTTTCACAACTGCCGATACCATAGCCCTGACACATAGAACCAGATCAAGGTGCCATGTGCGATGGAAGTTGAGGTTAAGTATGTACGGACAATTGATGAAGAAAGCCCGGTATGCGCTTGCGCAGTATCTGCTCACGTTCTGCCTGCTAATGGTAGCAAGTGCGAGCTCATCCACTGAAGCCAGCTGGGACGTTGTCGCTGAGCCCGATTGGGGAAGCCAAGCTCGATTGAACCCGACAGCGGGCAAAGGCGTCAGTGGAGGAAAATTTTATAACCTGGTGGAACGTCACCACCGCTATGGTTCCGCAGCAGAGTCAAAAATAAACTATGTCCGGTATATTTACACCATTATCAACGCTGCAGGGCTAGATTCCAGCGCTCATATATCGATTGATTTTGATCCGTTATATGAAAGCGTACAGCTACACAAAGTTATCATTCATCGTGGTGATACTGAAATCGATCAGATCAACACAAACAATATTCAACTCTTGCAGCGTGAAAAAGAACTTGATCAGGGTCTGTACAATGGAGAGCTGACACTTCACATGCTATTAGCTGATCAGCGAGTTGGTGACCGAATTGAAGTCAGCTACTCAGTTATTGGTGCTAATCCAGTATTTAACAATCATATTTTTGGATGGGCGCGATTACAATCAAGCGTCCCGGTTGGAAACTTCTTTTTCAATCTAAGCTATCCGTCATCAAAGCAAGTCACAACGCGCACCTACGCTGGTAAATTAGAGCCACTCAAAAAGAAAGCAGGCGGCCTTACACACTTAACCTGGGAAAACTACAACGCCACAGCTCAGAAGTATCAATCAGACACACCGGCATCCTACAGTGCCCAGACAGAAATCCAATATAGTGAATTCAATACCTGGTCAGATGTAGCAAATTGGGCAGAACCGCTCTATAAACTCCAAACAACAACCAATGAGCTGAAGGCATTCGCCGCAACTATAAAAAACCAGCACGACAACCTGGAAGATCAAGTTAGTGCTGTCATAACGTTTGTACAGGACGACGTGAGATACACTGGCATCAATAGTGGTATTGGTGGATATAAACCAGACAACCCGACCGACATACTCCGCCGTAGATTTGGAGACTGCAAAGACAAAGCTGTATTAATGGCAGCCATACTGAATGAGCTTGGCGTTACTGCACACCCAGTTTTGGTTCACTCAAGAAGCGGAAAAGGCATTGCCGGATATCTGCCAACACCAGATGCATTCAACCACATGATTGTGCACCTGCCAAACCACAACAATCAAAGCTACTGGATCGATGGAACAATTAGTCTACAGGGTAGTTCACCAGATACGCTTTATCAGGGAAACTATCACCATGCACTAATACCCGCGCAAAGCGAAAAAGGCCTTGTGGCCTATCAGATTGCCGCGCCCTCTCTACCAGAACAAGAGATTTCAGAAGCCTACACGTTAAAATACAACCACGAAGCCGAGCCAACAAATCTCAAAGTGACCAGTATATTTCGTGGCTACGAAGCTGAATACTTACGCCGCACTATTCACAATTCCAGCATCTACTCATTGCAGGAAAACTATCTCGAGTTCTATCAGAGTTTTTACGAAAATATTCAAAGAATCGGTGATTTTGAAATTTCTGATGACCGCAAAGCCAATACAATTACCATTGAAGAACACTACGAAATTCAAGATGCACTCGAGTATCTGGAAGATGAGAGTGACAACGATTATGCTACTTTTTCGTTTTCCGTTTACGCCGAAACAATAACTGGTGATCTTAGCGTGCCCTCTGATACTCGTCGAAAACAACCGTTAGCTCAGTATCATCCTGTATACGTCAGCCATAATATATCTCTAACACATGCGGAAGGTTGGAGCATTGAAGACGATACATTTGACATTAATAATTCGCACCTTGAGTACAAATCATCCAATACGAAAAAAAGTGCAAATGAACTCGTTCTTGAATATGAGCTGAAAACTCTCACAGATACCGTGAGCGTCACGGACAGTAAAAAATATATCGCTGATCTCAAGCAAATACTGGACAGCCCCTACTATGGAGTAACCTTCAGTGTTTCAAGAGAAGAATTAAATTACACAAAATTCGACAAACAGCTACTTCTAATTAGCGATTGGTTTCGACAGAACCTGGACCAGCTAGGCACACAGTCTTCGGCCCTGAACCATTAAGTATGGAGCACTAAAAGGCCAACTAGTGGGTTGTGCGGGAAGTTCGGTAACAAAGTTTTCACAGCCACAGTCGGCTGAGCTTGCGCGAAGAAACGCAGGCATAGCAGGGCCTACGTCGAGCCAAGTTATTATCAACACTGGTCAACGCAGCTATGGCGGCTGTGGCGAAGAAAAGTGTTATCGAACTTTCCGCACAGCCCACAAGCTCACGAACCTCTGCCTTCTTTGTGAAGCGGATAATTCTCTGGTGGGTCAAACCAGTTTGCTTTGTAGTCGGTGTAAATATGAACATCTATTTTCACCGGAATATCATCATCAAAGCATGAAATTGCCAACTCCAATTGATCATCATCGGCACCTCGCGCGAGGAATCCCAGGCTGGAACCACAGTTGCTGCAGAATTTCCTGACAGTACCATTGTCACCGGTAAAGTCACTTAACAACGCTTTACCCGAAAGCCAGCGCAACCCCTCTACTTCGACCAGAGTACCGAATGCTGCACCGTGAAACTTGCGACACATGGTGCAATGGCAGGCGGCAACTTGATCGCTAAAGCCGGTTACCTCAAACGACACCTGACCGCACAGGCAACTGCCTTTGTAGCATTTCATTGAGTGCACTCACTGACTGTTTTGACTGCATAGTAACTGATCTGAACCAATTAAAGCGAGTTGCCTTTGGTGCTATCAGACAACAACATCACCGAGGTGATCAAAGAAAAGCGTATACGATGGATCAAAAGCGAGCCCTATATTTTCTCCGGGGCGCAGATCAGTCTCACCGGGCACTCTGACAGAGAGTTGCCCCACACGACCGCCATCAACCAGAACAATAGTATCTGCACCCAGATACTCTATAACTTCAACACTTACATCACATTGTCCCTGCCCGGGTTCGACGATTGAGATATGTTCCGCACGTATGCCGAGGTGCTCGACCTGTGCTGCCGGACCGTGATAGTCACCATAACGTCCGCGAGGCAATTGATAAGCGTTTTCTTTAACCCGACAAGGCATGACATTCATCTTCGGGCTACCGATAAACTGTGCAACAAACAAGTTGTCTGGCCGTTTATATAAATCTGCAGGCGTTCCCGTCTGCATAACCAATCCATCTTTCAATACAACGATACGATCAGCCAATGTCATCGCTTCAACCTGATCATGAGTGACATAAATCATGGTCGTACGTAGTGTATTGTGCAGCTTGGCTATCTCAAAACGCATTTGCACACGAAGCGCGGCATCCAAATTAGACAAAGGTTCATCAAACAAAAATCCTACCGGCTCACGAACAATTGCGCGGCCAATTGCAACGCGTTGCCGCTGTCCCCCGGACAATGCCTTGGGTCTGCGATCCAGATACTCTTCCAGCTCGAGTGTTTGTGCAACTTTTCGTACTTTTTCATCAATAATTGAGTCACTTACGCCGGATGTCTTTAAGCCGAATCCCATATTCTCTCTGACAGACATGTGTGGGTACAACGCATAAGATTGAAACACCATAGACAGCTTTCTGCCAGACGGTGGCAACGGTGTGACGTCTCTGTCATCCAGCCAGATTGTTCCGCGACTGGTGTCTTCAAGGCCAGCAATCATTCTGAGCAGGGTGGATTTTCCGCAGCCAGAAGGTCCGACAAACACCACGAACTCACCATCGGCAATATCTATATCTACGCCTTTGATCACCTGCACATCATCAAACCACTTCTCTACACGCTCTAGACGAATCGCACCCATGAGTTACGCCGCCATCTCTTGTGTACTGGGAGATGCCCAGGCGAGCCAGATCGCTGCCGTCCACGAAAAATCAGTACCAATACATCCATCACCGTTTAAAGGGTTGAAGCATTCCCGAAAGCCGGATTTCTCTATCAGCCGTGACAAGTCTTGTCGAACCCTGGCAGCCAGTGCATAGTGACCCTGCTCTTCTAGGCCGCTCGAGAGTATATAATTCATCTGTGGCCAGACGGGACCACACCAGTAACGCTGTGGATCAAAGTTAGTTCCATCCGGATCCCAACTCGGCAACATGTACTGTACCTGCTTAGATATTCGCGTGAGATTCTGGAGCGTGCGGTCACGTTGTAACTCACTACCAACGTCCGCATAAAAACACAGCGCACTGGCACTACTAACACCATTTGAATATTCGCCATTCAATATATTGCGAGCGGTAAAGGCTCCTAACTTATCGTTCCAGAAATACTCCGTCGCCTCAACTGCATGATCTATAAAACGCTGTATCTCGATAATAGCCTCAGCTTTACCAAGCAGACGCGCAATCTCCAGAAGATCTCGATTGGCACGCAGCAGAATAAAATGAATACCGGGATCAGCCATCACAAACGGACCGTCAGTGGTTATGGTCTTCTGATTCCAGCCTTGTTCTCTACCGTACTTAACCATGGATATATATTTGTCATACTGCAGCTTACTTGGGCGTTGCTCAGGATCCGCATGCTTGATGTCCTGTCTTACATAAGGCTCCAGCTCGGGATCAACCTGCATGGTATCCAGCCCTAGCTCCCAGTCCGGACAATTATCACGACCGGTTTCCCACGGATGCACGGTTGCCACACATCCGCTAACCGGGGACAGTCGCTCCGTCTGATACCAACGGTGCCACTTTAGAATATCTGCAAAAACCGTATCGGCACGTTGCAGGTCCTGATCATTGCCACTACTCACCATCTTTAAGACTATACTGGCCAATACTGGTGGTTGTGAGATTCCCGTCGATGCAATCGGTGGGATAACTTCACTATTTGTTTGTGTTCTCCATACTGCAGGGCCGGGAAAGTAATCAGGATCATTACGGCGGAAGATGATGCTCGGCACCATTCCATTCTGCCATTGGCCTTCAAGTAATAACTCTACTTCGCGCCAGGCCCGATCTCGGTCAAAAGTGAGAAAGCCTAATGCAACAAATGCAGAGTCCCAGTTCCACTGGTAGGGATAAAGTTTCGCGGTGGGAACCGTGTAACCGCCTCGATCATTTTTTTGCAGTATCTCTATCGCTTGCTCGTCAAGTTCTGACATTACGCTATCCTTTCACACTACCGGCAGTCAAACCTGCTACCAGAAATTTTTCAAACCACAAAAACAACACAAGCACCGGCACCGTTGCAATCACTGCACCTGCCATCAAATGCTGCCTTGGTATTTCAGAAGAGTTCAAAGATTGCACGCCGCGCGATAAAGTAAATATCGCAGGATCATCCAGGAACATAAATGCAAACAGAAATTCGTTCCAGGCAATCATGAATATATAGAGAGAGACAGACGCAATAGCCGGTAACGATAGCGGCAAAGTGATTTTTATAATCGTGCCTATCCTGCTCAATCCGTCCATTAAACCGGCTTCTTCCAGCTCGTAAGGCAATCCGCGAAAATAGCCCTGAAACATATACACCGCCACAGGAATAGTCGTCGCGGGATAGACAACAATTAACCCCAACAATGTATTACGTAGCCCCAGCTGCGAAAAAACCGCGTATAAAGGAATCACCAGCACAATAGCCGGAACCATATAAATCAGAAGTATCGACTTTGAAAGGACGTTCTTACCGGGAAATCGAAGTCTCGAAACGGCATAAGCACCGGGAATCGCGAAAAGCAGCGTGATGATCACGGTTGCTACAGAGACTATCGCGGAATTCAATAAAAACTGGCCAAACCGGTATTTAGTAAACAACTCGATATAACTACGCAAATGCTCTGAAAGCGACTTGGAGAAGTCTATTGATAAATCCAGCGGATTCGATAGCAGCGATTGTTGACTCTTAAGGCTAGTCATTACCATCACATAAAACGGTAACGCCACAACAATACTGAAAAAGACAAAGCCGACTCCTTTCAATACCCGAATGAGAATCACTTCGAGTTGATACCGACCCTGGCTGCCAGAGTCCATCCCGTCCAGACATAAATGCCAGCTCGCGGCAGCCATCGCGAATGTCACCAGCGCTGTCAGAAATGCCATATTTTCGGCAACCATACTCGCTGCTGCAAACTTACCTAGTAAAACAAAGGCAATTAAAGCTGCAGCACCTGAAACGGCAGCCCAGTGCCAACCGCGATATCGACCACCACTATGACCGGGACCAAGCACATAGATGCCAGCACCTACTGCACCGCTTACCATGGATATACCAATATCCGGCACAATTGTGTCGCCACTGATCAACATCGCAAGAATGCTAAACACGACATTGTAGATAATGCCCCACAAGGCACCGATAGCAAGAGCGATAAAAAAGGTATTACCTAATCGCATCAGCCATCATCTTCCGGTGAGAATCTAAAAATAAACAAAGCTGATATCAATAAGACAAAAAATACAACCACTGCAACCGCAGCACCGGCCCCAAGATTGGACACTGCAAACGCCTGTTCATAGATATCGACTGTTAGCGTTCTTGTACCTGCCGCACCGCCGGTTAAAAGAAAGATGTCATCAAACTTGTTAAAGGTCCAGATGAAGCGCAGTAAAAATATCACTGCCAGAATACCCGCTAACTGCGGTAGCGAAATATAACGGAATTGCTGTAGCGGGGATGCTCCATCCATCTCTGCTGCTTCATAGGTATCACTGGAGACGGATTGCATTCGAGCCAGGATAAATAGAAATGACAGAGGAAAGTAGCGCCAGACTTCAAACGAAATGACCGTAGTCAATGCCACCGGAAATTCGAATGTGAGGCCAAAGATTGAAATAGGTGTTGCACGCCGACCAAGAAAATTTATTGGCCCGTCGGTCGCACCTATCTTCATAAGGATTGCGTTTAGTGTTCCACCGGGGCCTGCATCAAGTATCAACACCCATGCGAAAGCGACCGCTATCACCGGTGCCACATAAGGGAAGAGAAAGAAGCCTCTGACTACTCCGCGACCGGGAAAGGTTGTATTCAGCAGTTGTGCTGCAAATAACCCGAAAACAATCGCTCCAAGCGTACCGAAGATAGTGTAATAAAGAGAGACTCTTAGCACTTTCCAGAATTCACTACCGGAAAATACCTTACGATAATTATCAAGACTGAAAACACTATTGGTGAGAATACTATCCCCTACTCCATTGATAACCGGTTTGCTGTCTCGCGGATTTATTGGATTATCAAAATAGGCATCTGTCGCAATCACGGAAATTGTAAGCGTTTCCCGTTGCATTGGCTCAAACGTACCAAGGTCGCAAGTGAGGTTGTTACCAGCCAGTGTGCAACGGCTGTCCAGAGTCCCACTTACCGTTAAACCCGACGGAAAAGTATCTACCAATCTACCGTCTGCATACACACCTCTTTTAGAGGTATTTCGCAATCGATAGCTAATTTCTGCCGTATCACCAACCACTTTCGGGGTGGGCCGTATTCTCTCATTAAACAAAATGGTCGGTGCACGCAGGTCACCGAGCTCAACCGGTTTAAAACTGATCCAGAAGTTAGCCAATAGTGGCAGCAGGACAATTGCCATCACAATCAGTAATGTCGGCAATATCAGCGTGTACGCCAGACGCATTTCGCCCCTGCTTAACGGACCACGACTCCGAGGTGGACCCTGGGGTGGTATCGCTGCAGGCTGAATGGCTCTGGGCGGCCTTGGCCTGGTTGATTTGGCTAGTGGCACGGAATAGATCAGTTTATTTTATTGTGTGTATAGGTTTCAAATAAAAACGGCGGAGCATGCTCCGCCGTTAGCACTAAAGTCTCAATAACAACTTACAGCGCTTTGTGGCCCTCAACAATCTTTGCGGCTGCATCATCAATTGAAAGCTCACCATCAACAAACTGGCGAATCACCTGCGACATGACGCGAGCATTAACAATTTTTGAAGCAGTGGCAAGATTGCCTGATGCGACGCCCCAACGATCACCCACTGATAAACCTGCAACAATGTCATCAATAACCGATTTAGGATAGATATCACCCAGTGGTGCTTTACGATCCACACCAACAGGCAGAGTTGCCCAAAGCTCTTCGAAGTTAGTGCTGCCAGCTGCATCACCACGACGGACCGGGAACTTACCTTCAGGTGCCTGACTCAACCAATCACCGTAACCTTCAGAAACCACGTACTGTACGAACTCTGCAGCGACATCTGTGTTGGCATCTGCTGTGATACCAAGATATCGAACATCAGCGTAGGCAGCACCCGCATCATTACCCGGCCCTGCGAATACGGTAACAAAACCGGTCTTCTCGGCAAGTTCTTTTGAAGTAGTGTCTTCTGCATAGGTAACAGGCGCACTGTCTCTTAAGCCCCCAAGTTCATCCAACAGCGATGGAGACCAGATAATCATGGCAGCTTTACCATCAAGGTATTGCTCACGTGATTGCTTCCAGAATAATTCGCCTTCAGGAGATGCATCTGCAATAGTTTTATAGAAACCCAACACTTCTTTAAGAGCAGAGGTATCTTCATTGATAGAACCGTCGTCGTTTACCGGCGAGTAGCCCGCTGCAAGCGAGATGTGTTCGATCAGCTGCATCATGTAGGTTTCATCAATTTTTGTTGCTGCAACAAAACCATACATTTCAGGTGGGTTATGCAGTTTTTCAATAGCTGCTTCAATATCTGCAAACGTTTTTGGAACCGCCAAACCGTGCTCTTCAAAAAGATCTGACCGGTAAACCACCAACTGCGTCCATCCATCGGTAGGTACAGATACTATTTCACCGTTTGACTTGGCCATGTTCACAGCACCGGCAGCGTAGCTGTCCACACCGAGATCATTCACCACATCAGTGGCAGCACCGGTATCAAGGATACCTGCTTCAGCAAATGGCAACAGGTGCTGCACTGTGTGATTAAGCACATCTGGCAAATCTCCAGCAGCAAACGCGGCTGTAGTTCTGGTTGCAATCTCTGCTTCTTCTACCGGAATTACTTCCACCGTATGGCCCGTTGCTTCCTTGAAGCCTGCGGCCATTTTCTCTTGAATTTCCATTCTTTCCGGCTGGATTTCCATTGTCCAGAATTTGATGGTGTCAGCATTGGCAGATGCAGACATCGCAAGGGCAACAGCTGCTGCTGACAATGCTAGTTTATACTTTTGCATGGGACTAAATCCTTGGTTTCACTAGTGGTAGTTTCGATCCCTTAAAGGACCAGCGGTGCTTCGCAGAACAAGTTCTGCGCGTTTTAAAATTTGATGTTGAGCCGGGCTATCGCCATCAATAATAGCTAGCAGCATGTCACCGAGCTCTCTGCCAGACTGTACCTGCGGCTGCGCCATAGTAGTCAATGGCGGATTAGTATGGCGGCCAAATCTAAGGCCGTCATAACCGATTACAGAAACATCTTTACCTGCAGTTAATCCACGAGTGCGCAGTGCTGCGAGCACACCAATGGCTTGGGTATCCGAAGAACATACAAAAGCAGTTGGTGGATGGTTAGCGTCCAGTTGATTCGCAGCAGCACTCTCACCTGCCTCATCCTTAAGCTCCGCGATTTCTACAATAGTCTCATCATAATCGAGACCTGCTGTTTGCAGTCCGGACTTGTAACCTTCAAGACGTTGAAAAGCAAAGTTGTAGTAGAGCGGCGCTCCAACAAATGCGATCCGGCTATGACCGAGTTCAACCAGATGAGTGACAGCTGTATGGATAGCAAGCTCATTGTCGATATCGTACCAGGAGTAGTCAGAGCAGGCTGAACAACGACCATGCACCACGAACGGAAAACCTGCTTTTTGCAACAGCTTAATTCGATTGTCGTGTTTGAAGGGTCTGGTTAGCACAACACCGCTGACTCGACCGGAAGTCACCAGCCGTTGAATTTTCTCTGCCTCATCTTCAGCACTTCGGGAGTGCGATACCAGCAGATCCCAGCCACGTCGCGACAGAGATTCGTCCAGACCACGCAACAACTGAGATACAAACGGCTCTGCAAGGGAGCTGTGATTCTGCGGGATCACATAGGCGACAGCTTCGGCCTCACCGGTCGCCAGACAACGCGCATTCTGGTTCGGCTTATAGCCCAACTCCACCGCTGCATGTCTGACTCTCTCGACCGTGCGGGCACTGATATCAGCATAACCATTCATCGCCCTGGAGACGGTTCCTTCCGTCAACTCGAGGTGTCGTGCAAGGTCTTTTATGGTTATTCGCTTGGTTGACACGGCAGATGTAACTAATCCTCATTATCTTGCCGGTGATGCTATCCCGAAACCGCTTTCGGAATCAACAGCTGCTTGTTCCCAAAACGGTCTGTAAACGCCTTTTCGATAATCGCTGCCTGCTCATCCAGAAGCGATTATTAGCCTGAGGTGTCGGACTCACCTGAATCAGAACTATCCTCAGCCTGTGAATCATCCGCTGCGTCGAGCGCGATCTCAGCACCCATCGGTGTAATACGGTTGGTCACGGCCACGTGTGGTGCTGCATCTTCCGGTGCAATGTCATAAGTACGCTGAGTCATTCGATAGATACCGTAAAAGCAGATCATAGACATCAGCGTGGCGATAGTAATAAAGAACCAGTGAATGCCGAAGCGCTCCATCACATACCCCACTACCACTGGCCCCGTCATCGCGCCGCAACCGTTTATAAACAGCAATCCACCCGATGCCGCTGCCATTTGATCGACCTCAAGATAGTCATTGGCATACGCCAGCAACAAGGAGTACAAGGGATTTGATGTTCCACCGATAATCAATGCGACTACTAGTAAAGACTCAAAGCTGTCACCGGAAAACAGTGCAAACACCGCTGCCAGTGCACCAATAGCCGTCACCGCGATAATCAGATAGCGACGATCGTATCTGTCAGACAGATACCCGATCGGATACTGAAACAACAAACCACCAAAATAGATCGCCGTAATAAAATACGA
>CALIHW010000224.1 GCA_938020525.1 uncultured Granulosicoccaceae bacterium
TACCGATCAGTTTAAGATGTTTCATGGGCGCTTTCTCCGTTAAATGGTTTTGTTAACACGCTACCATTTTGGCACATTGTGATGCCGGTAAGGAGGGAGCGTCCATACCATCACCCTAAAAAAGTGGTCAGAAATAGTGCCCAAGAGTAGCGCCCGGAAACACTACTTATGAACTGCACTACAAAAAAAAGGGCAGTGAGAATTCACTGCCCTTTCAGGTAACGCTTTACTTCATTACCGCGAAGCGAGGACGGAATGCATCGTCAGAGGCGATAGGTGCATCAACCTTTTCAGACATGCCCCATGCAATCACCTGGTGATGGATTGGAATGTATGGCATGTCTTTTCGAACTTCAGTCCATGCCTCATCAATCATACCGGTACGCTTATCAGCATCAGTTTCGGATGCGATCATTTTAGTGATCTCGTTGACTTTCTCATTATTGTAACCCGCTGCATTCCATGATCCTTCTACATCAAGCAGATAAGAGAAAACATAATGGCTATCAAGTGTTGGTACACCCCATCCCAGCATGTAGAAGTCAGTTTCACGATTCTGAATCTTCGGGAAGTGCTGTGACTTTGGAATTGCTTCCAGATTTACCTTTACGCCAACCTTTGCCAGCATCGCAACAGCTGCCTGGCAGATCTTTTCATCGTTGTTGTAACGATTGTTCGGGCAATCGAGACGTACCGAGAAACCATCCGGATAGCCAGCCTCTGCCATCAACGCTTTTGATTTTTCCAGATCAAATGGAATCTCTGCATCCTGATCAGGGGTATTACCCAGAACACCAGGAGAGGTAATCATGCCTGCTGGAAAACTTAATCCCTCCATCACAACACGCTGTATGGCTTTACGATCAATGGCAAGGTTCATTGCTTCGCGAACCTTGACGTCTGCGAACGGGTTTTTACCCTTAACATCTGAGGTACGCAGCTCTTCAACACCTGAATCCATACCGAAAAAAATGGTTCGCACTTGCGGTACGGTGGTTGTCTTTAAACCGTCTGCACCTTCGATTCGCTTAAGATCCTGAAGTGGCGGATCTAGAACGAAATCAACTTCGTTTGAGAGCAGTGCTGCGACTCGAGTTGCTGCATTGCCGATTGGACGATACTCAAGTCGATCAATATTACCCGGGAACTGACCTTTACCCCACCAGTCGCCATTGGCTTCCATAATGGTTTCTTCATCAGGAGCGCGCGAGACAAGTTTAAATGGTCCGGTACCGTTGGTATTACGTACCGCAAACGTCTCCTCACCATCTGCAAAGTTCTGTGGATTGACTACGTCATTTGCTTCAGCCCAACCCTTATCCATGATAAACATCGAGGTAAGCTGGTTTGGGAGAATCGGGTTAACGCCGTCGGTCACGAGCTCAATGGTGTGATCATCAACAACATTGATTTCAGTGACTGATTTAATCTGCTCTTTGTAATCCGACGCTTCATGTCTTGCGCGTTCGAATGAAAAGACCACGTCTTCTGCTGTAAAATCTTCACCGCCGTGAAACTTTACGCCCTGGCGGAGCTTAAATGTCCATACGTTTTCATTTAGCTCCCAGGACTCTGCCAGCTCAGGCAGCAGGGTCATTTCTGTATCACGAGTCACCAGCGACTCATACATCATACCGTTCATGGCAATAGTCGGTGATTCATTCTGGGAGTGCGGGTCAAGTGTGAGAGCGTCGCCCTGACTGGTCCAGCGGAGTACATTTTCAGCCAGTACTTGTCCGGAGGACAAGGCCATCGCAACAGCACTTGCGACGAGAATTTTGCGGTTAGTCATATAAATCATTCCTCTTTGAAGTGTTCTGATCGCGGCCGCAGCAGACTTCCAGAATTGTGGTTGTCTGCAGGATAAACCTTCGCCCTGCCGCTTGAATTCATTCTTACACATTTTCGACAGCCAGTCAGGCTTCAAGCGACGTGGCGGACAGGTTCAGATCAAAGAATTGACATTCAACCACGGTAGATCTGCCGATACGTGGAAACAAGGTTGCAGAATTCCATGAATTGGGGTGCGTAAAATTGGTTTACCCTGTCAGTCGCACCACCCACTCATCAAGCCCTCCCCGAACAAGCCCTTAGATAGTCAGGAAGAAAACAAATGCCAGGCAACCGCGAAGATGCAATTATCCGTGCGCTCGACTATATCGAAAACGGGGATTTTGAAACCGATCTGGCGCGCCGTGTGGCATATAGAACAGAAAGCCAATTGCCGGACAATACTTCGCCTCTGGAAGACTACATTAAAAGCGAGATGATTCCGGCGTTCCGGCAAATGGATTTTACCTGCACGGTATTTGATAACCCGGTAAAAGGTCACGGTCCGGTATTACTTGCTGAAAGACAGGAATCACCGGAATATGCCACTGTGCTTGGTTACGGTCATGGTGACGTTATCATCGGTCAGGATGACCAATGGAAAAAAGGCGGTGGGCCGTGGACGTTACAGCGCGACGGCAACAAGTTATACGGCAGAGGTACAGCAGACAACAAAGCCCAACATAGCATCAACATGGCCGCACTTCGGTGTGTACTGGAGGAGAGAAATCATCTTGGCTTTAATGCAAAAATGATCATAGAAATGGGTGAGGAAGCTGGCTCTGTTGGTCTACGCGAATTAATACAAGATAATAAAGACAAATTTAAAGCAGATGTATTCATCGGCTCTGACGGACCCCGAGTTAACCCGGAAACACCGACACTGACACTCGGCTCGCGCGGTGCAATAAATTTCGAACTGGTCGTTCATCTCAGGGAAGGCGCACATCATTCAGGTAACTGGGGTGGACTGATTGCTGATCCTGCAATTATTCTATCCAGTGCACTAGCCACTATCACCGACAGCAGAGGCAGGATTAAAATAAAAGAGTGGCTACCTGTACGATCAAGTGCAGTAATCGATGCACTTCGAGATGTCACTGTAGCAGCTGGTGACAATGCACCTGAAATAGATCCGCTATGGGGTGATCCTGAACTGACGCCTGCAGAGAAGGTATACAGCTCCAACAGCTTCGCTATTCTGGCCATGACCAGCGGTGATCCGGATAATCCAGTTAACGCTATATCACCCACTGCAAAGGCACATTGTCAGTTACGTTACTTTGCAGGTACCAGAGAAGATCAGATCATCCCTGCTCTGCGCACGCATTTGGATCAACATGGATTTGAAAACGTGGAGATTGATAGCACGCCCGAGAAAAACGGTGCGCGCTTCTCTGCAGCGCGAACAGAACCTGATCACCCGTGGGTGAAGTTTGCAGCAGACTCTATGCAACGCACCAATAACACAGCACCAACGATTCTACCTAGCATGGGTGGATCTATCTGCAATGATCTGTTCACGGATTTACTTGATCTTCCCGCTATATGGATTCCCCACTCCTATGCTGGTTGCTCTCAGCACGCACCTGATGAGCACGTACTTATACCTTTATGTGGCAGTGCAATGAAAACAATGACAGGACTCTACTGGGATTTGGGTTCGTCACGATTATAGGAGACAATCAGCGCGAGACGAATAGTGATTTTTTCGCAGCAGGATACCGATTTAACTATGTTGATGACAACGATAGCCTGTACTCACTTGACCTTAGATATGGAGATGAACTCCTGTTTTCAAATACTGATGAAGATGAGTTCATTGAAATCTCTGGTGCCCTCGGTCGACCTATAGCCTACCGATATGGAGCCACGACCCTACAGGCAGGACTCGGCGTCAGATCCTATCGAAACGGCAGTAACAACGAATTCTTTGTTCCGTTGAGGGCGTCGCTAATTTTGGGGAAGTATGTCGGCTGGAGCCAGTCAATCAGCCTGAATATCAGTCAAGATGGTCCGACGATCGGATTTGAGTTTGCCTATGTTTTCGGTATATTCAATTAAGCGTCCGTGATTGCAGACGCAACATTTAGTGACTGCCCTAACCAAGCAAAGAGTGCGATAAGCCTCTCTGCTGCGCTACCTTTATTTACCCACCCGTTGTCATGATTTCATTTGCTGATGAAGCACTTTCTTCTGGTTATGTTGCTATTGGAGGGTGTCGCCAAAGGTATAGTGACTTTCGCATGACCTTAACCAGTGCCACTTTTGTCATTCTCCCTGGGAAGAATCCGGCGTGTAGTTTGCGCCGGAAGATGGGTGTGTCTGGTTAGATATTCAATAAGACTTCGAGTTTAAACTTTGAATTTATTGCCAAAAGTATCCCTCTCCCAATGCAAACTACGCATTGGACTCTCCCGCAGAGGCTGTCGCTAAAGCTAAAGCGAATCTCACCGTGCGATAAAGCCCTCCCCCGAGCTTAGACTCGGACCCTCCCAAGGGGGAGAGTGGCTTTACAGGTTCTCACTATGTGGCAAAAAAAAATACGAATGGAGTTGTTGACAGAGGAGCAGGTTAAGGCTGAGGCCGTTCGTTGCATTGAGTTGCTACAGAACAGTCATTAGCACCGATTGCCACCCTCCCGCTTGCGGGAGGGTCGGTGTCTAAGCGCCGGGGAGGGATTTTTGCACGGCTTGCAGACGATAAACTGCAACCTAAAAAGCGTGTTACTGTACTTTGACGACACCCTCCCGCAGGGAGAGTGACTTTAAATCGTACCTACGCTCTTCAATTTTTACATTGGAAAACCTGTAAAGGCTTTTACGACACCTCCCACTCGGCTTTGGGTAGGTGTATTAAAATATAGTCGATAGGATTTCAAAAAATGCTTTGGCAACAGCCTCTTTTGCGGAACTTACAACTTTTTCTTCAGATAGTAGCGTTCATACTTTTCACAGTATCCTTCTAATTGTCCAAATTTGGTGTAACCCTGTTTCAAGTAAAACCCTAGCGCTTGGAATTCGTATGTATCCAGCATCGAATAAATGCAGCCTCGTCGCTTAGCTTCGGTTTCCGCTAATTGCATAATTCTTGAAGCAACCCCCTTACCACGTGCCGGTTCGTCAACCCATAAGAACTCAATATCTAAGTAACTCCAATAGGTTTCCCAGTTAAACCTCCGACAATTTCAAGCCTATCGTCTCGGCAGTAGACTGAAAGCTGCTCAAAATCGCTTGGTACGAAATCAGCGTTGTACTTCCGAGTTTCACTGATGATTTTCTCATCAGCTTCAAGGTTCAATTTCGTTGGTATCTCAAATTTCATTACTTCAATTCCGAAAATACACATGTATTGATTACAAATATAGAACTATAAACTACGTCTGCTCTGGCCGATTCTTCCCGTAGGTACAGCTGCAAAGGGCAACCACCAATCCTGATCAACTGCCTTTGTAACCACAGTCTGCAGCCTACTCGGTGATGCTATACCAAGAATTGAACGGAGCTTCGTCACTTGCGAATTAAGCAAGGAATGATGCAGGCCTTTTCATGGTTTTTGTGGCGATATCCTTCGAGTGTTGTGGGTTTTGCTTGTCCCATGTGGGGATTTCAAGATGCTGTAAGGGTGGTAAGTCCGGATAGCGGAGACGTTGTACAACGGCATTCGCCAGTTGCCGCCCAGCTTCGCTAATGTCTTCCAGTTCAATAATAATATTCTTGCGAAACATCTTCAGAATAGGTACAAACTCTTTGCTGTAAACGTCGATGTCGTTACCTAATTCGAGCCCCTGGTTTTCGATAGCGACAATCGCAGCAATTGCAGCCTTGGACGCTGTGCAGATCACTGCGTCGATTTCAGGGGATTGCTCCAACCTGCGAGCAACCCACTGCTGAATTTCGTCGGAGGATTTGTCACTGTCAACGTTTTGTGAAATGCGAAAGTCAATCTTCTGCAATCGGCTTTCAATCTCCAGTCCACGCACCATATCCTGTGCGTAGTTTTGATTCAGCGGTGGCAATACGGCCAGTATGTTTTTTCGGCCGCGAGTCGCCAGACGCCTCAACGCCACGCGCATGAAGGCGGCGTTGTCGTAGTCATAATATGCATGCTGTTCACTCCAGTTGGTACGTCCATGCGTAGCGAACGGAAAATCATGCTTCAGTAAATAAGCGACGCGCTTATCTTTAGGCTCGGTCATATTGAATATGACAGCATCGGCTGAGCGGGTCTCAACGATATATTTTATCGGGTGCAGTGAGTCTTCATCCGGAAACGCGGGAAGGATGTTGAGATGAAATTGAGTGCCGCGTAATTGCTCGGCAATCGAACACGTTAACGTGGATGCATTGTTCAACACGTCACTGTCAGCGGGAACAACCAGCGAAATTACATTAGTACGTCCAGTGCGAAGTCGCACCCCTGCCCGGTTTGGAATGTAGCCGATCTCGTCGGCAATACGGTGTACTAGTTTCTTGGTATCAATGCCAATGTCAGGAGCGTCACCCAGCGCTCGCGATACAGTGGGCACTGCTAGCCCGCTGATCCTGGCTATGGTTTTAAGTGTGGGTACCTCTCCTGGCTTTACCTGTTCGCGCAGCTCGTGATCACTGAGCTTCGCCGCTTCGGATGCATCATGTTTCATCGCTACTGCTCAAGTGCTGCACCTGAAGATTTCTCGATTCTTGTTGGCAAGATTCACTACTTATTCGCCCGTGAATACGCATTGCTGAAATTTTGCCCCACCACATACCTAAAGCTTGCATGCCACCGCTAAATCGTTATAGCATCATCTATAACGATTTAGCAATCGGAGGAATAATTATGAAATGGGCCACTAATCTGCTTGCAGCCACCGCTATCGCGGCTGCTTCCAACACATCTGCAACAGAGCTTGAGGTAATGCACTGGTGGACATCCGGCGGTGAAGCTGCCGCTGTCGGAGAGCTCGCGAAAGCCTTCGACGCCAGCGGCCACACGTGGGTCGATGCTGCGATTGCCGGCGGCGATCCTGCCCGTGCAGTTATGGTCAGCCGCTTGACTGGCGGAGACCCAATGGGTGCGTTTCAGTTTAATCACGGACGACAGGCCGAAGAGCTGATAGAAGCTGGTCTTCTGCGCGACATTACTGATATCGCTGAAGCAGAAGGTTGGAAAGATATTGTTAACCCTACTTCGTTGCTTGATTCTTGTACGGTTGATGGGCGCATCTACTGCGCACCAGTGAATATCCATTCGTGGCAGTGGCTCTGGTTGTCTCATAAAGCCTATAAAGACGCTGGAATTGATGTACCAGCTAACTGGGATGAGTTCGTCGCGGCGGCAGCAAAGCTTGAAGAAGCTGGAACAGTTCCCCTCGCCCTGGGGCAACAAGGTTGGCAGCAAAGCGGACTCTTCAATGTACTGATGGCCGCACTAGTGCCAAATGATGTATTCATGTCAGTCTACGGCGATAAAGATGCCGACGTAGCTGGTGGTGAGGCAGTGGCGCGAGTGTTCAAAGCAGCAGCAGATGCACGCGCTATGTCGAGCAAATCCACTGTACAAAACTGGAACGATGCAACAAACCTCGTTATAACCGGCAAAGCAGGAGGCCAGATCATGGGTGATTGGGCGCAGGGTGAATTTGCTGTTGCAGAACAGGTTGCCGGTGATGACTACAGCTGTTTGCCTGGTCTGGGTGTAACCCAGTTGCTTAGCACAGGTGGCGATGCATTCTATTTTCCAGTGCTGTCAGATGACGAGCAAACTGCAGCGCAATCCGAGTTAGCGGCACTCATGCTTAAACCGGCAACGCAGGTAGCATTCAATTTGAAAAAAGGTTCGCTCCCGGTACGTGGTGATATCGATCTGTCCACGGCCAACGATTGCATGCAGAAAGGTCTGGCGCTTCTGGCCGACGGAGCACTGCTGCCCGACACCAACCAGTTGATCACACCTGACACTAATGATCAGCTCAACACCTTGTTCGTTGAGTTCTTTGCAGACACATCTATGACCACAGAGGACGCACAGGCACAATTTGTCTCGATCATTTCCTCAGCTGAGTAGTTCATACAACAGCTATTGGCCCGCACACTCTGTGGGCCAATTTTATAAAAGAGATTCCTCAAACGAGAGGGCACATGTCTTCAGCGCGCCCTAGCCGCCTTTTTCGCAATAAATCTGCAAAGATTGCAGCGATCCCCATGATCGTCACCGCACTTTTTGTGTTTGTTGGCGGAACGATCTGGACAGTTGTTTATAGCTTTACAAAATCCGGCTTGTTACCACGCCTCAAATGGGTTGGCCTCGATCAATACGAACGTTTGTGGGCAACCCGAAAATGGTTGGTCTCCATTGAAAATCTCGCGATTTACGGCTTCTGTATGTTGCTTTTTGTTTTCGTGATCGGTTTTATACTTGCAGCGTTGATCGACCAAAAGATACGTTTTGAAAACACCATTCGCACAGTTATTCTTTACCCGTACGCACTCAGCTTTGTCGTCACTGGTCTTGTTTGGCAATGGATACTCAACCCAGAATTCGGGGTACAGAAAATCGTTCGGGGATGGGGCTGGGAAAGTTTTAACTTTGATCCGCTCTACAATGCAGACATCGCTATTTATGGTGTTCTGATTGCCGGCCTTTGGCAAGGTAGCGGTCTTGTGATGGTCTTAATGCTTGCCGGGCTGCGCGGCATTGATCAGGATGTCTGGAAAGCGGCCCGTGTTGATGGCATACCGGCCTGGAAAACCTACTTGCTTATTGTTATCCCGATGATGCGCCCTGTGTTTATCACAACGCTGGTGCTTGTGGTGACAGGCATAGTAAAAATCTATGATCTGATCGTTGCACAAACCGGTGGCGGGCCAGGAATTTCAACCGAGGTTCCAGCTAAATACGTTTATGACTCGATGTTTCGGGCCAACAACTTAGGCCAAGGTTTCGCGGCTTCTACCATGATGCTGCTGACTGTCGCACTCGTTGTGATCCCCTGGGCCATCCTTGAATTCGGAGGCTCCAAAAATCATGACTGAAGCTTCTGGACTACCGCTGGAGGGTCCGCAAGGGCCCAAGCCTCGAAGAGTGCTATCGCGTAGAAATATTTTTCTCTACGGTACGTTGTTTGTTATAACCCTTTACTACGCAATGCCACTGTATGTGATGATCGTGACGTCACTTAAAGGCATGCCGGAAATTCGCCTGGGCAACATTTTTTCACCGCCTATGGAAGTCACCTTCGAACCGTGGGTGAAAGCCTGGTCGCAAGCCTGTACTGGCCTGACCTGTAATGGGCTAAGTACAGGGTTTTGGAACTCCGTGAAAATCACCATACCATCAGTGATCCTCTCTATTAGTATTGCTTCAGTCAATGGCTATGCATTAGCCAACTGGAAATTTAAAGGTGCGAATGTCTTCTTTACCATTCTTATCTTTGGCGCATTCATTCCCTATCAAGTCATGCTCTATCCGATTGTTATCATACTGCGCGAGATAGGACTCTATGGTTCGCTTGGCGGATTGGTGTTGGTACATACCATTTTCGGCATGCCGATTCTGACACTGCTGTTCCGCAACTACTTTTCGTCACTCCCTGAAGAACTGTTTAAAGCGGCTCGTGTAGATGGCGCAAAGTTCTGGGGCATCTATTTTCGAATTATGGTGCCAATGTCTCTACCGATTTTCACCGTTGCAGTCATCCTGCAGGTGACTGGCATCTGGAATGATTTTTTATTTGGCGTAGTTTATACCGGCCCTGAAACCTATCCGATGACAGTGTCGCTGAATAACATCGTTAACTCCACACAAGGGGTGAAGGAATACAACATCAACATGGCAGCAACCATCATTACCGGTTTGGTACCACTAACGATCTACTTCGTTTCAGGAAGGCTGTTTGTGCGCGGCATTGCCGCAGGCGCTGTTAAGGGTTGAAGCTATGAGCAATTCAATAGAAATAAAAAACCTCGATTTGCGTTTTGGATCCTTCGAGGTTTTACAGGATCTCAATCTTGACATTGGCAAGGGTGAATTCCTGGTGCTGCTTGGTTCGTCCGGTTGCGGGAAATCGACCCTGCTCAATTGCATCGCCGGACTCCTCGATGTAAGCGCGGGTCAGATACACATTAACGGTGAGAACGTTACATGGGCCGAGCCTTCCGAGCGTGGTATTGGCATGGTGTTTCAGTCCTATGCGCTTTATCCGCAGATGACGGTTGAGGGCAACCTCTCGTTCGGTTTGAAAAATGCCAAACTACCTAAGGCAGAAATTGCGCAACGGGTCAAACGCGCTTCTGAAATCCTGCAGATAGAGCCACTGTTGAAACGCAAGCCAGCAGCCTTGTCAGGCGGACAGCGACAGCGAGTTGCAATTGGCCGTGCGTTGGTTCGCGATGTCGATGTGTTCTTGTTTGATGAACCACTGAGTAATCTGGATGCCAAGCTGCGCGCAGATCTGCGAGTGGAAATAAAACGCCTACATCAAAAACTTAATAACACGATGGTGTATGTCACCCACGACCAGATAGAGGCGATGACGCTTGCAGATCGCATCGCCATCATGCGTGATGGCAAGATCATGCAGCTGGGCACACCAGATGAAATCTATGGCCTTCCGATGAATAAATACGTAGCGGATTTTATTGGCTCGCCATCAATGAACTTCATCGATGGATCGATCAAGAACGGTGCTTTTACCGTTGACGAATTAAACCTTTCGTTAGCAGGATATGAATTTGCATCTGGTGAAGCAGTTGATAGGTCTGCCACGCTAGGCATTCGCCCGGAGCATGTGGTAACGGGTGAGTTAGTTAGTCATTCACCGTATAGCATTGATGTTGAGGTAGAGCTGATCGAGCCGACCGGATCGGACAAACTGATCGACTGCCAGGTTGCCGGACATCTGTTCAGGGTGCGAATGGATGGACAGGCGCAAGTGTCGGTTGGTGAAACACTGAAACTGGGTATCGACCCGGCGCGTGTCTCACTCTTTGATACTGCAACCGAAATACGCTTGTAGCGTTTGTACCTGTATTTCCTCTATCGATACTGACCTAATTCCCACTTACACGAACGAGCTATTAATGAACTTATCCTTTCAACTTTATTCTGCACGCAACTTTTTACCCTGGAGCAGTGTGATACCGCGTTTGGCAGAACTCGGCTATACACACGTTGAAGGGTTTGGTGGCGTTTATGAAAATCCGCCTGCATTTCGTGAACTGCTGGATAAACACAGCATGACAATGCCGTCTGGTCATTTCTTTCCGCTGGGCGAGCTGGAGGAAGGTTTGGAGGCCTCCCTTGCGGTAGCCAAAACACTGGGCATGGAGCGAGTTATCTGCCCGGCGCCAGAGGACCTTTGGCGAGAAGGTACTGATAGCGCTAACTGGATTTCGCTAGCCAAAAGACTTAATGAAGCGGGTAAGCGCGTCAATGATGCCGGGTTTAAATTCGGATGGCACAATCACCATTGGGAGTTTATGCAATTGGCCAGCGGTGAATTGCCAATGAAACTGTTATTGGAGCACGCACCCGCGATCGAATGGGAAATTGATGTCGCCTGGGTAGTGCGTGGCGGGGCTGATCCTATCACCTGGATTAACGAACATGCAGATCGCATAAGCGTTGCACATGTAAAGGACATAGCGCCGGATGGTGAGAAAACAGATGAAGATGGATGGGCTGATGTTGGTGATGGAGTAATGGATTGGAAGTCACTGATCACCACCTTGCGAAACTCTGGCACTGATTTGTTTATCGTAGAACACGATAACCCATCGGATTGGGATCGCTTTGCAACGCGTTCAATTGATACCTGCAACCGGTACTGGGGAAAATCATGAAACCCGTTGGTATAGGTATTATCGGTTGCGGCAACATATCATCGGCGTATCTCACACTGGCACCGATGTTCAAATTACTCGACATACGTGCTGTATCTGATTTGAATATGGAGGCGGCCGAGGAGCGCGCCTCAGAGTATTCGGTACGAGCGGACAGCGTCGAAGATCTATTAGCCGCTGATGACATCGACATTATTATCAACCTCACGGTGCCAGCAGCGCACTTCGAGGTAACAAAACAAATTCTCAGCGCTGGCAAACATGCTTATTCAGAAAAACCTTTCGTACTGACGGTAGCCGAAGGTCAGGAGTTGCAACACTTGGCCAACGAAAATGGGCTTCGCATTGGATCTGCGCCAGACACATTTATGGGTGGTTCGCATCAGCTAGCTCGCGCAGTAATCGATGAAGGTCAGGTAGGTGAGATTGTTAGTGGTACTTGCCATGTGATGTCGCACGGTATGGAAGACTGGCATCCCAATCCGGATTTTTTCTTTCAATCTGGAGGCGGTCCCGTGCTGGATTTAGGGCCGTACTATGTGAGCAATCTGGTACAGCTAATTGGCCCGGTAAAGGCAGTGACGGCAATGGCCTCCACCAGCTTTACAACACGCACCATAGGGAATGGTCCGCGAGAGGGCGAAACCATACCGGTAGAAACACCGACTAACATTCATGCGGTACTGGAGTTTCACAATGGCGCATTGATCACACTTGGTGCCAGCTGGGACATCTGGAGTCATCGGCATGAGAACATGGAGCTGTATGGCAGCAATGGATCACTCAATGTACCTGATCCTAATTTTTTTGCAGGCGAGGTTTCTGTAGCCGGGCAAGAAGGCACAGCGGTTAAGGTAACCCCTCGTGACCACCCCTACTCTGTCATCAATAGCGAGGATAATCACGGCACCCCCTGCGCGAACTATCGAGGTGCAGGGCTTGCCGATATGGCCGCCGCTATTCTTGAGGGTCGCGCACATCGTTGCAGTGTTGAACTAGCCACGCATGTAGTAGAAGTACTGACTGCAATACTGCATTCAGCGGAACAGCGTTGTTGGGTTGAAATGACTACCAGCTGCAAGCGACCGGAAGCGCTTAGCCCGGCTCAGGCGAGTGACTTGCTGGTGTAACAATAGTAGGCGCACACACGCGAAACAACACTGCCCGGCCCGATCACACGATCGGGTCAGCAAACACCGCGCAATGGTCTGCTATCGTCACGCAGTTTGTCTACCGTAGATGATTACGTTCGGTTTAAAACTCGACGCCTTTCTGAGCTCGGATTCCGGCTTCAAATGCGTGCTTGACCATTGTCATATCGGTGACAGTATCCGCTATGTCAATTAACTCTGGCTTTGCATCGCGACCTGTCACGATGATGTTGAGATTTTCCGGCTTATTTTTCAATACAGATACTATCTCGTGAATATCAAGATAGTCATATCGTAGCGCGATATTCAGTTCATCAAGAATTATTAAATCGTAGTCCGGTTCATCACCCCTGCATCGTTCTATCATATCGACGGCTTTGCTCCATCCATGCCGGGCGCTGGCGGTATCTTCGTCCATATCCTGAGTGTTCCAGGTAAACCCATCACCGCTAACCACGTGCTCGATTTCCGGAAATCGTTTAAAGCTCTCTGCTTCTCCGGTTTTCCAGGTACCCTTAATAAACTGCATGAGAGCGACTTTCTGGCCGTGACCTGCCGCGCGAATAGCGGTGCCAAAGGCAGATGAAGACTTGCCTTTACCGTCTCCGGTATTGACGATCAAAATTCCACGTTCAATGTCTGCCTTGGCAACTTTTTCTTTTTGCTGTTGCTGCAGTTTCTGCATTCTCGCTTTATGTTCTGCACCGTCGATTTCACCGTTCGATGCGGCGCTATTATCATGCGACCCGGTCATTATTGTGCGCTACCTTATGTTTAAGAATCAGACGATTCCGGCTTGCTCACGCGTCGCCATAAACTCTATATCGGGCCATCTCTCCAGTGTCATTTGCAGATTGACTCGCGTCGGCGCGAGATAAACCAGTTCATCTGCATGATCAATTGAAAGGTTTGCAGCGGCCTTGGTTTTAAAGTCCTTGAGCATTTTGTCATCAGAGATCTTAACCCAGCGGGCCTGCTGCACTGCGACTGTTTCAAACTGGCAGTCAACCTTGTATTCATCCTGCAATCTTTGTGCGACGACATCAAACTGTAGTATACCGACTGCACCTAAAATGAGATCGTTATTATTGACTGGTTTAAATAACTGCGTGGCCCCCTCTTCGCATAACTGCCCCAACCCCTTCTGAAGTGCTTTCATCTTCAGCGGATCTTTAAGGACTGCACGCCTGAAAAGTTCCGGTGCAAAATTTGGAATACCAGTAAACAGCAGTTCTTCATTCATGGTAAAAGTATCGCCGATCCTGATCGTGCCATGATTGTGTACACCAATAATATCGCCGCTGTACGCTTCATCAAGACTACCTCGATCAGATGCGAAAAACGTCAGTGCATCTGCAAACTTGATATCTTTCTTTATACGGACATGTTTGGCCTTCATGCCTTTTTGATACTTGCCTGAACAGATGCGCAGAAAAGCAATACGGTCACGATGCTGTGGATCCATGTTTGCCTGAATCTTGAAGACAAAGCCCGTGAACTTCTCTTCTAGCGGATCGACTTCACGCGTTAGTGTTTCACGTGGTTGTGGCTTGGGAGCATGTTCAACAAAATCATCCAGTAGCTCTGCAATACCAAAGTTATTGATAGCGGATCCGAAGAATACAGGGGTCAACTTACCCTCACGGTATTGTTCCAGATCAAACTTGTTACTTGCACCCTGCACCAGTTCTATTTCATCTCGAAACTCTTGCGCCATGTCCGCACCGATGATTTCATCGATCTTCGGGTTATCGAGCCCTTCTACAACCTCACCTTCCTGAACTTTGCCGCCGTGAGTTGGCGAGTAGAAGTGCACGGTATTGCGCGTCAAGTGATATACGCCCTTAAATCGCTTGCCCATGCCAATGGGCCAGGTAATCGGGGCACAGCTGATGTTGAGCATTTGCTCTACTTCATCCATCAGGTCGATCGGGTCACGGCCTTCGCGGTCAAGCTTATTGATGAACGTCATCACTGGTGTGGTTCGCAGGCGACAGACTTCCATCAGTTTTTCTGTTCTGGGCTCTACACCTTTAGCCACATCAATCACCATCAACGCAGAATCTACGGCGGTGAGGGTTCGATAGGTATCTTCCGAGAAGTCTTCATGGCCCGGGGTATCGAGCAGATTGACGATTCTGTCTTTGTACGGGAACTGCATGACCGATGACGTGACCGAAATGCCACGCTCCTGCTCCATCGTCATCCAGTCAGAGGTGGCGTGCCGAGCTGCCTTGCGTCCTTTAACGGTTCCGGCCAGCTGGATAGCACCCCCAAACAACAATAGTTTTTCGGTAAGGGTGGTTTTCCCGGCATCCGGATGCGAAATAATGGCGAATGTACGGCGCCGGTTTATTTCACTGGATAGGTTACTGTCGGTCATAAAAGTCTGTTTTCGGTGTGCAGCGGAGCGAACTAACGAAGCCCGCTATTGTAGCGCATTAGCTAACATTTATCCTGACCTGGCACTATAGAAAAATTGTGCATGATCAGCTGCGGTGTCTCTGAACGACTCATAGAGTAATAACATGAATATTGGAGAAAAAAGGCCGAAAAACGAGTCCATCCGCTATATTCAATATTCCGGTATGAAAACGCACTACAATAGAGGGTCTGATACACAAGATAATATTTCATGAGACAGAATCTTGAAATGCTTAAAGTAGTCACCACCCTGGTAGCCTGCTTCTACCTAATTTCGTGGCCAGCATCTGTTGCAGTAGCCAGTGACAACACCACTGAAAATTCGGCAATAGACAATTCCTTATCAAGCCATTGCCAGGCTTTTGAAAACAGCGATCACTACAAGAACCCGGTTACTAGTAAAACTGCCAATCCTGATAACTGGATTCAACTGATTGCGGAGGCCTCTGCTGGGGATGAGATTCTGCTGGAAGACGGCATCTACGAGTATGATGGTTATGCAGTGGTGATCGATAAACCACTAACTATCCGAGGGGAATCAAAAAAACCGGATAACGTTATTATTCAAGGTCGGGGTTATGGTGATCATGCAGAGGGATTGATGGTTATGGCCAATGATGTCCGAATAGCAGACCTGACAATCAAGGATATTCATCACCATGCAATAACAATTCAGGAAGGTTTTGCAACCACGGTAGTTTATAACGTACGTCTGTTTGATATAGGCACGCAACATATCAAAGGTAATCGCCCCGGACGTGGCGGAGTAATCGCCTGCTCTGATATCGGGTATAGCAATCCCGTTGGCAAAGGCGATTACAATGGTGGTATTGACCTGCATGGCGCAAGAGAATGGACTATTCGGGATAACAATATATTCAATATTTTCGGTGACGGAAGTGGTTGCGTTGTTGATACAGAGTGTGGAACTCAGCACCCCGGCGGCGGTGCTGGAATATTGATTTGGCAGGAGTCAGAAAACAACACGATTGAAAGAAACACAATCACTGAATCATATCGCGGTATTCTTCTTGGACTGAATACACCCTATTCCGGTGGAAATGTCAGCAATAACATTATTCAACGCAGGCTTACTGGTAGACAGGGAGTCAACGGAATTATAGAAGCTGATGCCGGTATCAGTCTGATTGGTGCTGACAATGTTTTGGTTGAAGGCAATTCCGTTATTCTTGCGGGAGACTATCCGGGGGCTATCGAAGTCTGGAAGGCCACAGGCAATGTAATCAAAAATAATTCGATTTCTAAACCTGTCTGGAATCGCGGAGAGGCAGCATATAACAACTGCGAGCGACCTTCTTCCAGTAAAGACTGTGACACGCCCGAGTTCGGAAATATACTTGCAGAAAATTACTTGCTTCTGGCGGATAACAGCTCTTTATCATCTTACGCAGAGTTAGATAATACTATTGATAATGCAGCGGAAAGCACTGATAAGGGAAGCATACGGTCGGCTACGGAATTAGAAAATACTAAATTAGCTGCTGTTCCCCAACCGGGTATTCTCACTAACGATTTACTAAACAAGTATGAACGCCTGTTACTTGATCTTAGAGAGGAGCGATTGCTCATGATGGCAGACCTGTTGAAGTTCAAAGAGGAAAGGCTGCGTTTACTGGAAGATGATCTCAAACGCAGAGAAGCGGAAATTGTCTGGCGGGAACAGGCAATTGATGACACGCTTCGCGTTATTGAGAGCAATCTCAATCGCCAATAAGTATTCAAATATCTCCGGCACTCGTGATCAAGGTCAGATCACGGGACATCACCAGCGCATCTTCCCGGCTTTTGGTCGCCAGTCGTTTCTTTGTTTTACGGGAACCAGGTGTGTTGCGGGGTTTTAGACGATAGTAATTATCTCGGCGACCTATTTCCACAAACCCCGTCGACTCGTATAAGGCTATCGCCTTGTGATTAGATTCTCTGACTTCAAGAAACATTACTTTTGCACCGTGAACCATGACGGTAGCGATGCATTGCTGTAAGAGCAATTTGGCATAGCCCTGCCCTCTGTGTGCAGGGTCAACGCAGATGTTTAATATGTGTGATTCACCGGCAGCGCTACTGGCAAAGGCATACGCACGAATTTCATCAGATTCACGTAGAACCAGTGCGTGATAGCCAACTTCGAGGCAATTCCGTATTAATTCTTCGGACCAGGGAAAATCGTAGCAGGCCTGTTCTATAGGCAGTACTTGAGGCAGATCTTCTGCACTCATAGTGCTGATAGATAGCACCGCTTCAGTCATCTACTATTTCCGTTATGAACGTAGACTAGGATACTGACATACGTGCGAATCAATCAAGTTAGCCACTGGCGCAACTGTTTGAGATCTTCCCAGGCAGGACGCTTGGTCTCTGGATTATCCAGCAGATCCTGTGGATGAAAGCTTGCTACCATAAATCCGTTAAGCGCTGTCACCTTGTGCTGTAGTCCGCGAACAGACTGAAGAGCTGTTGGATTGCCACCGGCATTTATCATTACAACCAGCGCTTTCGGACGCACAGTCGAGTGCAATTGGCTAAGTGCAATAGCATCTCCAGCCCGTGAGATTGCCTCAGACCCGGCCTCAGACCCGGCCTCAGATCTGACATCGGAGATTCCCGCGTGCAACCATTGTGAGCGATCGAATTCTATCGCCTTAAACATTGACTCCAGAAGTTTCATGCACTCCGCACTGAGACTTAAACCTTCAGTAATAACTAACAATTCTGCAGGTCGCACAGCTTCACTGCAATTCACTTCAAGGTCTGCCACAGATGTGGCTAGCTCGCGCGCAGACAGATCAGCCAGTTGTTTGTGTGCGGCCTTTGAACCCGTTGCTGATGCAGGCTCGGATACCGATGTCGATACAGATGAGGCATTAACCGCAGGAGTGGTCTCAGCTGAAGCCATCACGCTATTGCGATCAACCCACAAATCAATACCCATGGCTATGAGATATTGCCGGTCAATGCTGCCCTGACTGTTTTGCTTATCCACCATCAGTATTTTTATTGGGTATTTTATTCGGAAGATGGCTCTGCACGCCGCTTGCGACGTTTTAACCACCGGATCAACTCAAAAGCAGGTCCTGATAAAGCGTAGATTACAAACCCTGAAAACAATACACCAGGAGGATCAAGCGAAGTAAATACAAAAACCATCACCAGCATCAACATCACAATAAACGGCACGCGTTTGTTACTGCCGATATCTTTGAAGCTGTAATAGCGAAAATTGGATACCATCAGCAGTGCTGCAGAGATAGTGATGATCATTGACAGTCCTGTTAACTGGCTGCCGGTAAAGCTGTTATCGTGAAATACCCAGACAGTGCATACCAGTACAGCCGCTGCTGCCGGACTGGCCAGGCCTTTGAAAAACCTCTTATCAACAGTACCTATCTGCACATTAAATCTTGCAAGTCTTAACGCTGCACATGCTGTGAACATAAACGCCGCCACCCAGCCAGCCTGCCCGAACCCCTGGCGAGATACATTGTGGAGCGACCATTCGTACATTATCAGAGATGGTGCCAGGCCAAACGAAACCATATCGGACAGACTGTCATACTCCGCACCGAAATCACTCATGGTGTTGGTCATACGCGCGATTCTGCCATCGAGTCCGTCCAGTACCATTGCGACCAGCACAGCCACAGCAGCATGTTCAAATCGATTATTGATTGCGGCGATCACTGCGTAGAATCCGGCAAATAAGGCGGCAGTGGTAAAAAGGTTCGGTAGCAGGTAAATGCCCCGGCCTCTTTTGTCTTGTTCTTGTGGTGCGCTCATCTGGTCTCAGAGTTAGCGGAATTGCTTTGTCACTGGATGATTCTAACCGGTGACCCGATATTAAAACGACACCGATGCCCAAATCCAAACAGCAATCAATAATCTAACCTACTTTAGATTGGTGCTTCGGAAACCTGTTTCAAGTGCCAGCCGAAAACAACCCGATAGATGATAACAGAGTGCTTTTGATCCCACAGTGATTCTAGTTAAATGTGCTTCTACTTAAATGAGGTCAAACGGGCGCTGGCGAGTTGCCTGGCGTGATCGATAGGTGTAACCGATGGCAAGATGCCGGTCTGCACCGGCATCTTACAACCTCTATACTTTCAGTCCCCGTTCACCACGGGCAATCCCGGTTGCGCCTGAGCGAACAACCTCAAGAATCTGTTCATCGCCAACGGTTTTGACAAACGAATCGAGCTTTTCGCTGTTGCCGGTAAGCTCAATGATATACGTACTTTCAGTGACATCAACAATATTGCCCTTGTATATGTCGGCGAGTCGTTTTAACTCTTCGCGTTGCGCTCCTGCAGCCCGTACTTTGATCATCATAAGTTCATGAGCTACGTGGGAGGTTTCAGTAAGGTCAACCAGTCTGACGATATCTACCAGCTTGTTTAGCTGTTTGGTGATCTGCTCTATAGTGCGATCATCTCCACTTGTTACGAGCGTTGTTCGTGACAGTGTCGGATCGTTGGTTGGGGCTACTGTAAGTGACTCGATATTATAGCCACGCATGCTGAACAAGCCTGCGATACGCGATAAGGCACCGGATTCATTCTCAACTAACATCGAAACTACATGTTTACTGACCGACATTAGTTTAATGCTCCCGTTTTCGGGTGCATTCGCATCTCATGATGACCTTTGCCTGCTTCAATCATCGGATAGACGTTTTCCGTATCGTCTGTTTTAAAATCCATAAAAACGAGTCGGTCTTTCATTGCAAAGGCTTCTTTGAGTGCACCCTCTACATCACCAGGTTTTTCTATCAACATACCAACATGGTTGTATGACTCTGCAAGCTTTACAAAGTCAGGCAGCGCATCAACGTAGGAGTTTGAATAGCGACCTTCATACTGAAATTCCTGCCACTGACGAACCATGCCCAGATAACCATTGTTCAGGTTAATGACTTTGACCGGTAAACCGTATTGCATTGCAGTTGATAGTTCCTGCAAACACATTTGAATGCTGGCTTCACCGGTGACACAAGCAACGTCTGCATCCGGATAGGCGAGCTTAACACCGAGTGCTGCAGGTAGTCCGAAGCCCATGGTGCCGAGGCCACCAGAGTTAATCCAGCGGCGTGGTTCGTCAAAATCGTAGTACTGCGCCGCCCACATTTGATGTTGACCAACGTCGGAAGTCACATAGGCTTCACCGTTTGTGATTTCGCAAAGCTTTTGTACGACATACTGCGGTTTGATAACGGTATCTGAATATTCATACGCAAGGCTTTTTACATCACGCCACTTATCAATTTGCTGCCACCAGGTTGCTATATCTTCCGGATTAGCTCGACGGCTGTCCTCTGCCAGCAGCTCCAGCATACGCTTTAATACGACTTTTAAATCACCGACTATCGGCACATCTACACCGACATTTTTAGAGATCGATGTGGGATCAATGTCTACGTGGATAATCTTTGCATCAGGACAAAATTTATCCACCTCACCGGTAACGCGATCATCAAAACGTACACCAACAGCGAGCAACACATCGCACTCATGCATGGCCATATTGGCCTCATAGGTGCCGTGCATGCCCAACATGCCAACAAACTGTTTATCAGAAGCAGGATATGCACCGAGCCCCATTAATGTATTCGTAATCGGATAGCCAAGCTCGCGAGCTAGTTGCCGTAACTCTTCATGGCTCTCGCTCATCAACACACCACCGCCAGCGTAGATCATTGGCTTTTTGGCTTGTGCGAGTAACTCCACCGCTTTGCGTACCTGGCCAACGTGTCCTCCGCTGACTGGCGCATAAGAACGCATAGAGATTTCTTTTGGGTATTCATAAGGAATCTTCACATTAGGAGCAGTGAAGTCTTTGGGGATATCAACAACCACAGGACCAGGTCTGCCGGTGGTCGCAACGTAAAATGCTTTCTTCATGACTGTCGCTATTTCGTCGGCACTTTTGACCATGAAGTTGTGCTTTACGCACGGACGCGTACAGCCGATAGCATCGACTTCCTGAAAAGCATCGGTACCAATAAACTTCGACGTTACCTGACCTGTGATGATGACCATCGGAATAGAATCAAGGTGAGCAGTTGCGATACCGGTAATGGCATTTGTCGCGCCCGGGCCGGATGTCACCAACACCACCCCCGGTTTGCCGGTGGCACGCGCATAGCCGTCTGCCATGTGTGTCGCGCCTTGCTCGTGGCGCACCAAAATATGTTGCACCTGTTGCTGCCTGAAGATTGCGTCGTAAATATGAAGTACTGCGCCGCCCGGATAGCCAAAGACGTACTCTACGCCTTCGTCCTGGAGCGACTGAATGATTATCTCACCGCCGGATAATTCCACTGTGATGTCTACCTGTCAGATCTTGTCTGTATTTGGGGTTTAAAAATTTCAAAGCGCTGGGTCAGCAGTTATTCCTGCTGCACTCTTTAGCGCAGGGCCTAAAAGAAGCGGTCTTAACATCGGCGCGCTGGGTGAGGCCGATGCTATTACGCCACGGTGGTTATGAACCGCTGATCAACACGGTCTGTTCCCACGGGTTCGTTCGGAATTAACGAAAGGCTTGGCGATTTCTGTGTCGCCGAAGACAGAATATGACATTTCAGATGACCAGCGTCTAGTGTCGT